>JBDKTA010000005.1 GCA_039680605.1 Planctomycetaceae bacterium
AACCTGCCGTCGAGGATGAAGATCATGCCCCCGCCGCTGACTGCTTCGTAGCGATGTAGTGAAGACTTTCAGGGCGCTGCCCTTGATAATAAAGCACTTACGTCGCCAACTGCGGAAGTTGGGCTAAGCCTTCAAGAGCTTAAGCCGATCCTCTGAAAGGACGATGACCATGCGTGGCAGAACTTGGTTGATTGCGGCCGTGATGATTGCAGCGATGGCCTCCCATGCGTTTGCGGCAGGAACCATCGATCAGGTTCAGGCAGCCATCAACAAAGAGCGGGCCAAGCACAACCTGCCGCCCGTTCGGCTTAACGCGAAACTGACCAAGGCCGCACGGGGGCTGGCCGTCTATATGGCAGCACACCACGTGATGTCTCATGAGGCCGACGGGCGCTCGCCCGGCCAGCGCATCACCGCCGCGGGGTATCGCTGGTCGGCCTGCGGCGAAATCATCTGCCACGGGCCCTCCACTGCCGCCGGTGCGGTCAAAACCTGGATGAACTCTCCCGGCCATCGGGCCATTATCCTGAACAAGAACTGTCCGGAGATCGGTGTCGGAAGTTCGGGCGGCTACTGGGCGGTGGATTTCGCCCGGCCCAGGTAAGGGCGGCATTGAGGAAAGGTCTCGGCTACGATTTGCGGAAGGGCTCACGGCGATCGGATTGACCGCCGTAAGCCCGTGCTCGCCCAACAATCGTTCATCCAACCTATAGCGCCCACTTCAACCTCCCGCCGCCCTCTGCAAATCGGCCGCCCGCTCCGACCCACTTGTCAAGATGGCGCCCGCGGGCAAGCAGCCACAGGATTGGATAAGGGTGTTCAGGAATTTACTGAATCCTGTCCAGCCTGTCCTGCACATTGCGGGCCCACTTCTTTTGCCCAGAATCGCCAGATTCGGGTAAAATAGCATCCGGTATCCATGTATTGTGCAGGAGCAGAAGCAGAAAGTTTACAGACCAGTTCAAACAGGATATGGAATCAGTCAATTGAAGATTCTGACCATACGGTTGATTGACGCGTGGCTCGGTCTGCCGGCCTGTCTTGTCTTGACGCTCGTGCGGCAAGTGCGAGATCTGTTCAGCCGCTTCCGCCCCGCCATCAAGCCCGAACGAATTGCTTTCCTTAAATTGGCCGAACAAGGGGCTGTCGTCGTCGCCTGGCCGAGCATCCATCGGGCGGTGGAACTGGTCGGACGCCAGAATGTATACTTTGTGACATTCGAGCAAAGCCGCACCATCGTCGAATGCCTGGACGAAATCCCCCCGTCAAATATCATCACCATCTCCACGGGCAATCTCAGGGAGATGATCAAGAGCGGTCTGTCCGCTCTGAAGAATTTGCGGCATTTGGGCGTTGATACGATCGTGGACATGGAGTTCTTTTCGTGCGTCTCGGCCAGCTTCGCCTACCTCAGCGGCGCGCGCAGGCGGGCGGGCCTCCACCGCAGCGGCGGGGTTGGTCCGCGTCGCGGCAACCTGATGACCCGCCCCGTGCCCTACAGCGGTCAACTGCACACGTGGCAGTTGTTCCGCATAATTCTGGAAGCGGCAGTGACCGATGGGCTCTGCGTCGATCCGCAGCAGGCGGCCCAATGGCCGACGCCGCAGATGCCTCGCTTTAGCCCCCTGCCGCAAGAGATCGCGACCATGCAAGCCAGGCTCTCTCCGGGAGCCCGGAAGCGGCCGGTTGTCCTGCTGAATCCAAACTGCAGCGATCTGCTGATCTCCAGGCAGTGGCCTCAGACCCGCTACGCCGAGCTGGCGCGGCAGATTCTGGCGTGCTTCGAGGACGTTACCGTCGCCATGACCGGCGGGCGCGAGGAATCGGCCGACGTGGAGGAACTTGTCCGCCAGGTCGGTTCCGATCGGTGCATATCGCTGGCCGGCAAGACCACCTTTCGCGAGTTGATGACGGCGTACTGCCTGGGCGAAGTTCTGATCACCAACGACAGCGGCCCGTCGCATTTTGCGGCCTTGACGGCGCTGGACGTCATCACGCTGTTCGGTCCCGAGACGCCCCAGCGATGGTCGTCGCTGGGGGCAGGCGGCCACGTGATCTGGGCGAAGGAATGGTGCAGCCCGTGCATCAATCCCCTTAACGGTCGGCGGTCGCGCTGCCGCGACAACATTTGCATGCAGCACATCAGCGTCGATGAGGTATTCCAGGAGTTCTGTCGCGTGTATCGGCTGCGGCGGAAGGCGCAGGGGGAAGGCACATGATCCCGCGCCGCCGACTGGGAATCCACCTGCGAGACGTCCGCGAGGCGATGCACGGATTGCGACGGGGTAGTGCGCCGGCTGGAAACGATGTTAAGGCCTTTGAAGAGGCTCTGGGCCGGTACCTGGACTGCCCGTCCTTCATTCGCGCCACCGCCAGCGGGCGCGACGCTCTGGTGCTGGCCCTGGAGTCCGTAGGCCTGCGTGCCGGCGACGAGATCGTGGTTCCCGCCTACACGCTGGGCGAGTTAATCTCCATGCTTCAGGCGCGGGGGTATGTTCCCGTCGCGGCCGACATCGAGGGCGATTCGTTCAACATGGCTATCGACAGCGTCGAGCGGCATATCGGCCCGCGCACTCGCGCCATCCTGGCGTTGCATCTGCACGGCGCACCGTGCGAAATCGCCCCGCTGTGCGAGCTGGCGGCGCGGCATGGGCTGAGCGTGGTTGAGGATTGCGCCCATGCGCTGGGGGCCTCTGTCGCCGGTCAAAAAGTTGGAACCTTCGGCGATGCGGCTTTCTTCAGCATGGAAAGCAACAAGTCCGTGCCGACCTACGGCGGGGGCGTCCTGGTCGTCAAAGACCCCGCCAAAGCCCAGGCGGCTGCGGAGACCATTGCCGCCAGAGCGGTTCGCCGCTGGCCGCTGATGAAGAAGGCGATGCGCTATTGGATTGAAGAGGCGGTGGTTCGCGGGCCGCTGTTTGGATTGGCAGCGCGAATCGCGTTTTCGCCGGCCTTGTCCGGACTGTTCGAGCGGCGTTACCGCCGCGGGCGCGACAGTCTGCGGTCTGCGGTGGCGGCCTATACTGATTTTCAGGCCCGCCTGGGCATCCAGGCTTTGGCTGCGCTGGATGATCGTAATGCCCGCCTCAACTCGATGTGGGAACGCCTGGCCGAGGCTCTGCCCGACGAGCTGCGCCCTCAGCAGCGGGGAAAGGCGGGCGAACCGGCGTTCTACAATTTCACCGCCGTCAGCGAAAAGGCCGCTCCCCTGGAGCTGCGCCGCCGCCTGCTGCGCGGGGGCGTGGACATCGGAATCGGCTCGGAGGTCATGGACGACTGCGCGGGCATGCTGGGGGCGTCGGACTGCCCTGTTGCCGCGGAGATCTTCGCCAAAGCGTGCGTGCTGCCGCTGCATGAGGGCCTGAACGATCGCCGGATGGAAAGAATGATCGCCGTGCTGCAGCGGGTCGTGGATTAAGGACAGCACGTCAACGCGGTGGGGAGTCGTCGTCCCAGTAGAAGTTGCAGCAGCCTCGCGTCCGGGGTCCTTTGTCTTTCTCGTCAAAGGGATACAGGCGGCAGAGTTCGGGGAGGTTGTCCCACTTGCGGCAGCGTGTCCTGTCGGCCGGGTCCGTGCAGCGCCGGAAGAACAGCTTGTGCCACAGGTAGATGTTGCAACATCCATGGGCGCCGCAGGTGCCTTTGCGGGCCTCAACCATGCGAAGGACGTGAGACCGCCTGAAGATGAGGTAGAAGCAGCGCCGGGCGAAGACCCAGACGTTCCAGATCTCCACGCCGATCTCGCTGGAAAAATTGGCGCCTTTCTTCATCCAAGCACCTTCACCTGGCGGCAGGCTCTGAAAGACCACCCGCTAGTTTACCATCATGCGCCTCTATACGAAAGTAGAACGGTTGGAGAACGGTCCTTGGCCCTTGAGTCAGAGCGTGCTGATGTGTCATAATATCCCATCGCCGGTCTGCTGAAAGAGTTCTTGATGACATCTGTGATTGACTCCAACCCACTGACAGATAGCCCTGGGCGTCCCTGCCACGAGTACTGCCGGGCGTCCGTGAAAGCGTGGTTTGTCGTGATGCTTGTGGTTTGCTCAGCGATGCTGGCGCCTTCGATGGCCGGGATCACGAGGATGTACCACGAAGACAACGTCGTCTATTCGATACCTCAACTGACGGCCGTGGCTCGTTATGTTCAAAAGGGGCAATTTCCCCTCTGGGATTCACAGACGTTTGCCGGCGGTCTGCCCCACTACTCCAATGATGAATTGCCCACCTATTATCCGGTCATGCTGCCATTCTTTCTGGCGGTTGACACTGAAGATGTAGCCCAGTGCGGGTTCGTGTTGTTCGTCCTGCCATTCTGTCTGCACATTTTATGGGCGGCTGCAGGAGCCTTTTTCTTCGCCCGTTGGGTGCTGCGTCTTCATCCGGCAGCGTGCGTCGTTGTCGCGGTGATTTACGCGTTTGGTCCGGACATGGCCAGCAGCACGTTCCTGGCGCCCATTGCGTACACCTTCAGCTATCTGCCCTGGATGATGCTTGCTGCGTCGAAACTGGTCGACTCGCCGTCGATCAAGTGGTGGATCATCGGCATCGGACTGACGTCGCTGATGATGTCTACCGGGGAAATCAACTTTGCTTCCAGAATTTGCTTCATCACCTTTGCCGCGGCGGCAGCCCATGCGTGTTTTGCCAGGATCGGGCGACGGGCAATCCTGTCGATGGCGGCCGTGGCGAGCATGTTTCTGCTGGCCGGCGGTCTGACCGCGGTGATGTGGCTGGGCGTTTTGGACGGGATCCGGTGGTTCAACCAGGGCCTGGGCGTTCAACTGGTCACTGAGCAAGGGCGCGTCGCCGTGCCTCCGGCGGCACTGGTGACGATGTTTGTGCCACATTTCCTGGGCACCCTCGATGGCAGTCACGGCTGGGGCGTGGGCGTGGGGGGCAATATGTGCAGTTGGTCGTTCCTGACTGGCGGAATGTTCACCCTCTTCGCGGCGTCGGCTGCAGTCGCCGTACGGGTGCTTCGATGGAAGCAGAAGAAAGACCCAACCGCCGCTTGGACCTGGGTGGCGGCGAGCTTGTTGCTATTGACTATCATCATCATCATGGGCACGCACACGCCGCTGTTCAAGCCGCTAAGCTTCGTCATGCCCTGGCTCAAGATCCCGCGCGAGGTGTACTACCGCTTCGGCGAAACATGGTTTGTGGCCGTCCTGGCGGGCATCGGCCTTTCGCACCTCTTGATGCGCCCCAGTGCACGCGAGTGGCGGGCGACAAAATGGATCGCCGCCGCTTGTGTCACGGTCGCTGGCGCCTTGGCGGCCACGGCAATGCTGCTGCCTGTCGCCGGTCCGGCGGGGACGGGCGCTGCCTACAAGATGTTGAGCCATTTTCAGCAGTGGGATTGGTTTCTCTTCGGACCCGTCCTGTACTTGGCGGTCGCCTCCATCGCCTTGGTAGTTCTGACCGTGGCGATGCGATCCAAGGCCTTGGGATGGCTGTTGGCCGCGGGCGTGCTGGCTGAGGCCGCCGTGTTCGGCTTTATCTTCCTGAATGAGCCGGTCTTCAGCCCCCGTGCCCGAGAGGAAACGGATGCGTATGCCGCCGTCTACAAGCGGCGCTACCGCCGGCTGGCGGACCATCCGTACTATCAAGCCGTTCCCGCGCTTCGCGAGTTGACGGCCGGCAAGAACGTACGGGTGGTCGGCACGTACTCCGACATCGACAATCTGGCCTGGGCGGCCGGCGGGTATGCGCTGCTTGGCTTTGACAGCAAGCCGCTCATGCCCCGCATGCACCGGATCAGTTCGGTCTTCACGCAGGGCGAACCGTACGTGATGACGCTTTCGGTCCCGCCCCAGCAGTGCCTGGCGCTCTGGAGCAACATGAACGCGGCGTACCTGGTGGCGTACAACTCGCAGGGCCTGCGTTCCAGCGGCGACCTGATCAAGACCGACTTCCTGTCGATCCTGAAATTGCCCGAGCCCATTCCATACGTCTACACGCAGAACCGCGTCCAGGAACTGGAGGAGAGGGACCAGTTCCAAGCCATCTGCAGAAGCGATCTGCGGCGGTTCGTCGCCGTTGAGCCTGGCCAGGCCGCCGTCCTTAAGGGGAAGGTGGATCTGACGCGCGTTCCCTGGGGCGGCTACATTGAGGCCTTCGACGCGCTGCAGAGCGCAAATCGTATCACGGCCTTGGACCGGTCCAACGCCAACCGCCTGAGCCTTAACATCGACGTGACGGTTCCGGCCATGCTCGTGATTAACGAGTGCCACCACAGCGGATGGTCCGCCCGCGTCAACGGCAGGACGGCGCCGCTGCTCCAGGTGAACTATCTCCAGCAGGGGCTCTGGTTGACCAGCGGGCAATCACACGTGGAGCTGGAGTTTTTCCCCGCCGCGGTCAAGCGCGGGCTGATGGTCAGCGTCGCTTCGGGATTGGTGGTCATACTTTCAGCCGGTGTGGCGATGGGGCTGCGTCGCCGGCGAAGGCGGGTCACCCATGGCTGATGCCAATACGCTGTCGGTCTTCGTGACGGCATTGAACGAGCAGGCCAATCTCGAAATGGCCGTCGCCGTGGTCGTTGCCGCGGCGGAGCAGGGCTTTGACGACTATGAGATATTTGTCTTCAACGACGGCAGCACGGACCGCACCGGCGAGATTGCCGATGCCTTGGCCGCGGGCAATCCCAGGGTGGCGGCGATTCATCACCGGCGGCCAATGAACGTCGGCGGCTGCATTCGCGAGGGCCTGGCCCGCGCTCGGATGCACTGGTCGATCCAGGTCGACGGCAAAGGCGCCACCACGCGCGAGGCGCTGGACCGAATCTTCGCCCTGCGAAGGCAGGCCGACCTGGTGATCCCGTACACGCTTAACACCGATCAGCGCCACCGCATGCGGCGGATCATCTCCCGCACGTACTTGATGCTGGTCAACACGCTGTTTGGCCTGAAGATGCACTACTACGGCACGGGCGCTCTGATGTTGACAGCCCTGGCGCAGCAGTTCACCATCCGCACCAGCAGCTACGCTTTCAACGCCGAGATGATCATCAAGATGGTCCGTAACGGCTGCAGCTACGTGGAGGTCGGCATTGAAGACCGCTTCGACAACACCGGCCGTCGCAGCAAGGCCTTCAGTTGGCGCAACATCAAAGGCGTATGTGCCTTTGTGGGCCGGACCTTCTGGGACGTGTACGTCGCCCGCGACTATCGCCGCCGCACCAACGAGGCGCCGCCGGCCGCGGCTCAGGAATAATCCTCCAGCGTGCCCTCACGCACCAGGTCGAGGGTGACGCAGTGGGGCCCGCCGCCGAGGGGGCGCATGTGGCGAAGCTGGATCGGCAGCGATTCGATCCCGTACCGGGCCAGTTCGCGCATCAGGTTGGTCTGGCTCTTCTCGATAGCCACCAGGTCCGGCCGCAGGCTCAGCAGGTTCATCGCGATCCACTTGGAGGCCCCGCGCCACAGAGGGTCTTCGGCGATGGGGTTGGGCTGGGGACAGTAGATCTTGTCCCACTTGGCAAAGACCTTGGGCACGTTGCTCTCGTTGACGCGGTCCGGGCACAGCAGCACCAGTCCCGGCCGCAAGGGCAGCACCGTCGAATCGACGTGCACGAAGGAGTAGATGCCCTCGGCGGGGTGCACGCGGTAGTCGCTGCCGAGGTGGTCCTGCAGCCATCTCGCGCCGGCGTGATTGCCGGTGTTCGAGATCAGCATCAGCACGTCGCGCCCCATCTTGAGGCAGTTGGCCGCGTCGAAGACCGGCTCGTCGTTGCGCAGCGTCGGGCGCCCCAGCACGCTGCGATCGTACAGGTTGTCAAGCAGCCGCGGGCGCGGGGCCTGGACGGTGGTAAACAGGTGGCGGTAGATACGGGCCTCGTCCTGGCGATGGCGCAGCGCCATCGGCGTCTCGATCGCTTGCGTGCCGATGGTCAGGATCGTGTCGCGAGGGCAATACGCATAGCAGCCGTCGACGCACCAGTCGGCGGTCTGGTAGCGACGAGTGAAATCCGCTGCGCCAGGCCGATGCACGCGGATACCCATCTGCGTCAGGACGCGGGCGAACTCGTCGAGGTCTTCGTTGCTTTCGTCGATGATGTGCCGCGGGTATGGGCCTGTCAGTGCCTGGGCGAACTGCTCGCCCGTGGCGTCGCCGTAGCAGACGCTGTGAAGCGACTCGTCCTTGATGGTGGGCACCTGCGCCCCGGTGGCCGTGCCGACCACCACTTCCCGCAGTGGGTGCCATTCAGTGTATGTGTTGATCGAAATCATCCGGTTCTCTCGTCAGGATCCGCCATGCTCATCGTCCAATTCGCAACACGTTCATGATTGCCCCCGGCGACAGCGACAGCACATAGTTCAGTTCCACCAGCGGCGCGCACCAGCACCGGTTGCAGTGGACCTTCTGGCGCCGGACGGCCGCCAGCCGCTCCGCCAGCGGCGCCTCGCGCTGCTGTGTGCCGCCCTGGCAGGCGTCCTCGAACAGAGCGCAGGCCACGATGCCTCCGTCGGGCTGGATCGAGCAGATCACCCTGCCGGCGAAACAGGCAATTGCCGACGCCTCCGGCCACCGCGCCAGGTACCGCAGCCCCTTGACCGAGTTCGTGATGGCCGCCCCATGGCCCTTGAGCTCGATAAGGTGTTCCATGACACGGCGGTACTGCTGCACCTGCAGGGCGACGGGGTTGGGTTGGCGACCGAGGTTGATCCAGGTGGTGGCGGGCTGGAACATGATGCTGACACCGGCGCGGCCGGCGATTCCTAGCAGTTCGTCGACCGAATTGATATTGTGCTGATTCAACGTACAGACCGCGCTGGCGGCGATGCCGGCCCCGCGGCAGGCGTCGAAGGCATTCAGCGCTTTGGCGAAGGTGCCCCTGCCGCGCACGGCGTCGTGAACGCCCTCCGGGCCGTCCAGACTGATCGAGACCATGTCCAGCCCGCGCAGTTCGTCCAGGCGACTGGGCACCAGGATGCCGTTGGTACTCAGCCGGACGTAGAGCCCCTTGCCTTTGGCTCGACCGATCAGCCGGCCGAGGTCTTGGCGCAGCAGCGGTTCGCCGCCGCTGAAGGTCACCCATCGCATGCCCAAGGCCGTCAGATCGTCCAGCAGCGTCAGCGCAGCGGTCGTGTCTAGTTCCTCGCCGGCCAGGCTGGCCGACGCGCAGTACGCGCAGCGGCAGTTGCAGCGGAACGTCACGTTCCAACTGGCGATCAGCGGGACGCACACGCCGCGCAGGTTCGCCTTGGCGATCGACGCCAGAACCGTCCATCCGTCCGACACAGTCTGCAATCGCCGCAGCGGTTTCATCAGGAGGATTCCTCCTGTCGGGCGAGCGAATCTGCCGCTGTGGCTTGTGGGTCGTTGCGGCTGGCCAGGTACAGGCGGCAGCCGCCCAGGAACGACGCGATGCCGCCGATGCCGTAGGCGATGGGGAAGCCCCACATGGCCACCGCAGCCCCCAGCGAATCCAGCCACGGCGCCTTGGCGAGCTTGCGATCGATCAGAAAGACGATCAACTGCAGGCCCTGCAGCATCGCCAGCAGGCCCACCAGCCCCAAGCCCGCCAGCACCGCCTGGGCGATCACGAACAGCGACGGGATCCATACCAGCACCGCCCCCGCGCGGTTGAACGTGCCGCGTTGCTTCAGGGACAGCCCTTCGTTAAACCACTGCATCCAGAAATGCACCAGGTCGCGGCGGTGATGATAGACCACGACGGCCGGATCGCGCAGGATCGTCATCCCCGCGGCCACGATGGCATTGCTCAGGGCGACGTCTTCGCTGGTTCGCAGCGACTCGTCGAACCCGCCCAACCGCTCCAGGACGTCGCGCCGGACGACCAGATTGCACGTCGAAGCGTTCTGCACCAGCTCGGCGGTGCGGTGCGGATCGTAATTGCCGCTGACCTGCGGACCCATGATCAGCGGGCTGGCCATCGCCCAGCCGCAGATCCGCCGCAGCCACGGTTCTTGCGGCGGCGTCAGTGCCGGTCCGGTCACTGCCGCCAGCGACGCGTCGGACTGTTCCAGGCGCTGGCGGGCCTGGACGAGCCAGTCTTCCTGAGGGAAGGCGTCGGAGTCGACATAGGCGATGAAGCGGCACTGCTGCGGGGCGGCGGCTGCCCCGACGTTGCGCTTGTGGGATATCCCGCCGGCATCAACGACCTGCGTCCCGTACTGCTCGTAGGCGGGCACGAACTCGTCGCCGACGAGGATCAGCGGCCAGGGCCCGCCGCGCAGATTGGCGATCGCCTCGAGACACTGGTCGACGTAGGCGCTGCGCCTCTGGAAGATGACGACCACGGCGATGTGTCCCGCGCAGGCGGCCATCAGCGCTTCCCCCCGCCCAGGACTCCGCGCAACCACAGCGTGATATTCCCCGGCATGGTGAAGGCGCTGTGCTGCATGAAGCAGGAATGATCGCAGGAGCAACCGCGGCTGGCGATTGTCCTGCATTGGGCGAGAGCACGTGCGGAGTTCAGCACATCGTCCAGCGCCGCCGGCGGGTCCGTCAGCGAGCCGATGGGCTCGAGCATCTCGCAGGCGTGGACCTGGCCCAGCGCGTTAATATACAGCGAACCCCGTCCGGCCGAGCACGCCCACTGACGCGGCAGACCGCGATGGTGGCGAAGGGCCTGGCGATAGTACCAGCCCCAGAACATGCTGTTCAGGCGGCCGACGATGCCCAGGCGGTATCCCTTGCGGCGCCGGCCCGATCGCGCCAGGTGGGCGCCTTCGCGGCTTAAGAAGTCCACCGCGTCTACGGCGGTCTCGCCGGCGGGCACCGAGCGAGCCAGGCTCAAGCTGTGCCCTTCGGCGAGGGGCCAATGCTGCTCGACCCACTCCTGCACGTCGCGATAAGACGCGGCGTTGTATGAGCTGATGCACGTATTGGCGCTGATGTGCAGGCGCGGATGCTGCCCCTTGAGTGCGGCCAGGGCGTCGTAGGTGCGGCACAGGGCCTCGAAATTGCCCTCGACGCCGCGGATCTCGTCATGGCGCTGGGCGATGGCATCGATGGACAAGCCCACGGCCAGCTCGCCGCGGAACGTCTGAAGAATCTCCCGCGTCCGGGTAACGATCGTGTTGGTCGCCAGGCCATTGGTGGGCACGCTGACGATGCGCACGCTCGTACGGGCAGCGAAGGCATCGATCATCTCAACCAACTGCGGATGCAGGAACGGTTCGCCGCCGCTGAGTTCCAGCACCAGCAGGTTCGGCAAGGCCTCGGCAATGCGCTCGATGGCTTCCAGCGACAGGACGGCCCCGCGGGTGTTGAGCTTGTCGCGATTGTAGCAGGTCCGGCAGCGGGAGTTGCACTGCAGGGTCGGCTCGAGAATCAGCAGGGTGCGAACAGGTCGGCCTGCCAAGGTATGTATCCAAGACTTGAACACTGTGGCTGCCAGATTTGTGCGCACGGGATGGGCCTTGCTGTCGGGGGGCACTTCGTCCGAACCGGGAAGCATGATGTCCTTGCGCATGTGACTATCTTACCAGTTTCCGGCGTATTGCCTTGGCTGAATTGCCGAGCAAAATTGCCATTGTGAGCGCATAGCTAATGTCGATAATAGTACGTTAAAGGCGATCGTGACTGTTATGTCAGAGCGTGCCGATCCCTGTGTGTCAGTAGTACTGCCCACGTATAAAGAGGCAGAGAATTTGACCACCCTTGTTGACCGCATTGCCGCGACCCTGGTGGCCTGCAACGTGACGTATGAAATTATTGTCGTTGATGACGATAGTGACGACGGCACCGAAGCGATCATGCAGAGACTTGCCCAGAGGGGTGCTCCTATCTCTTTGATCCTGCGAAGAGGAGTACGCGACCTGAGCACGGCCGTGGTGAGCGGTTTCTCGCAGGCGACTGGGCAGGTGCTGGTATGCATGGATGCAGATCTCAGCCACCCTCCAGAGGCCTTGCGTGACATTGTGCGGGCTATGACGACTTCGCACGCCGATTGCTGTATCGCCAGCCGGTATACCAAGGGAGGCAGCGCCGGAGAAGGCTGGGCCTGGCACCGATACCTGAATAGCTGGGCCGGAATCGCCGCCGCCCGGATATGGACATCCGTGTCCGATCCGATGTCAGGGTATTTTGCTGTGACACGAAGCGCCTTGGACAGTGCGAGACCGCTTAATCCCATTGGATTCAAAATCCTTCTTGAGTTGCTGGTAAAATGCCCTCTAAAGAACATCCACGAAGTTCCGATCCTTTTTGCCCCCAGGGCGAGCGGACGGAGCAAGTTAAATCTGCGCCAGAAGTGGAACTTCCTACGGCACCTGTTTCGGCTGGTCTGCTTTACGCTTGGCAGTAGTCCCAGAGGCTGAGATGTCTGGACACATTATCTCTGACGGCGTTGCGGTTTTCGCGGGTATCGTGCGCGCCGCGATCTTCCGAAAGCGCTTTCCTTTGGCGGTGGTGTGGAACATCACCTATCGCTGCAACTGCTCGTGCCGTTACTGCGGGACCAGCGAAATGCCGGCGGAGGAATTGGTAACGCCCCAGGCCTTGAGCCTCATGGATGATCTTGCGGAGATGGGTACGCGGTGGTTGACCTTTAGCGGCGGAGATCCGTTCATGCGGGTGGATCTGGGGCAACTCGTCCGGCGCGCAAGGCACCACAAGATGCACCTGAGGATCAGCACCAATGGGATTCTGCTGCCCGATCGCATCTCGGAAGTTCAGTCGGCCGACGCTGTTTCCGTCAGCCTGGACGGTCCCGCCGAAGTTCATGATGCTGTCCGCGGCAACGGTACGTTTCGCGGCGCCCTTGCGGGCATCGAGGCCTGCAAGACCGCTAATATTAAAGTCAACCTGAAATGCACGTTGGGCAGCCACAATCTGACGGTCGTCGATCAGGTGCTGGAGATGGCCCGGCAACTCCATCTGCCCGTTATGTTTCAACCGGCAACCTCGTGGCTCAATTTTACTTCCGCTGAGGATCCCATGGCTGCCGAACGGGAAGCCTACCGCCGCGCTGTTGAGTATCTACTGGACCGTAAGCGCGAGGGAGCGCCCATCCTGAACTCTGCTGCGGGCCTGCGCTACCTGGCAAACTGGCCCGAGCCTGCCGATATCCCCTGTTTTGCGGGCAAGCTTTTCTGCTCAATCGGGCCGGACGGATCGTTCGTCGCCTGCTCGACCTTCCAGGACGCCGGCCTGAAAGCAAGCACGGATCGCAGCGGGTCGACGCGAGAGCGTTTTGAGCGGGCGTCTGCGGCTGCTTACAACTGCCGGCAATGCTGGTGTGCGCCGCTGGTGGAGTTCAACCTTGCCCTGAGCATGCACGCCGGCGCCGTCCTTAATGCCCTGAAGGTTGGCCTGTGAGGCATTTCGGTTGCTGCCTTCGGCGAAGCCGTCTCCAGTACGCCGCCGCGACCACCAACAGCACGCCCCCGCCTCCCGCCGCAGATACCATCAGCCCGTATTGCACGGACTTGGGGAAGAATCGCAGTTCGACTTGATGCCGGCCCGAGGCAAGCCACAAGCCCTGCTGAAGATAGTTGACCTGCCTGACAATGCAAGGCTTGCCGTCAACCGTTGCCGTCCATCCGGGATGGTAGTACTCGTTGATGACCAGCATCGCCGGCGTATTGACGTTGATGTCTATTTTGAGCCGGTTGGGTTTGGTCCTGTCAATATTATGGACGGGATTGGCAATTTGCAGCGTCTCAAACGCCTCAGTATAACCTGACCACGGAACTGAGGCCAAATCGACACTGCCCTCCAGCGATGATTTGACGCCAGGTCCGACGGAGACGAACCTGCGCAGGTCTGCGCGATGCAGCACAATCAGTTGTTCGTCGGTCCCCATCTCCTGCACACGATTCTGGGTATACGCGTAAGGCATAGGGGCAGGCAGCTTGTAGATCGAAAAGAAGTCGGTCTGGCCGATCCGACCGGCCGACTGCGATGTCTGGTAATTAAAGATGACCATATATCCCACGTTCATGTTGTGGAGGAATGGCATCATCCGTCGCGGTTCGACCTGAAAACTGAGGAAATACGGCAGCCCTGACACCCAAGGTGAGATTGCCTTGCACATCTCCGGCGCCAGCGGCTTGCTGTCATACCCCAGCAGGGCGCGCCCTCCGGTGAGCCATGCCAGATTATCCACATCCGACCGGCTGGCGACGTAGCGAACGTCGTCCCCCTTCATTGCCTGCTTGAGGGGAGCTACCAGGGCGATATAGGGGTGGTCAGCGGCCCTGTAATACCGTTTCTTGGATACTCTTGCCATTGGATCCGTGGCGTCGGCGTCGCGGGGGCCGTCTCCGGATTCATAGAAGTACGAAAAGCCAAACCACACGGTCTCCAGCAGGATTCCAGCCAATACAACCCGTCCCAACCATCGCCCGCGCCCCAGAAAGACGCTCAGCGCCGCTGCCATCAGCGCCAGGGCGATATACAGCACAGGCGAGAGCAAAAACCACTTCCATTCCTTGAGGACCGTCAGGGTCTGCCACGCGCTGACGGTCTGGCCGCGGAATGTTACCGGCACAAGCAGTGCCGCCGATGCGGTCAGCAGCGTCAGGACGGAGACGGTCAGCAGCACGATGCGGCCGCCATGGCCGCTCTCCTGGCGCTTCAGCAGCTGCGATACGCCCACTGCAGCCAGAATCGCCACGAACCAGTTCTCGCCGGTTCGATAGTAGATCGGGCGAGGCAACTTGATCCACGGCATCACATAGCTCAGCGGTTTGAACAGGGGGGTGTTCTCGCCCAGGATGATGACCATCAGCACCAGCAGTGCAATCATCGACACCCGTGCCCAAAGGCGCTCGTGGCAATCCTGCATAGACTCCTGCCCCCGTCGCCCGACGATTCGCCCCAAGCCGATGGCGGCTGCAAATGCCGTGAAGATTCCCCCGGCCATGTAGTACCAGCTGTTCATCGGTTCCGTAAGACCGATTCCCCATCCGTGCGTGCTGTCAAGAAAGCCAAGGAAGTTTGGCACAAAGAGCATCACCAGCCCTGACAGAGGCAGGAAGCCCGTCACCTGTTCCATCACGCTTCTGACGCCGAATACCTCCTCGAACCAGGATGTCCCCTCGATCGTTCCGCCCCACATGATTCCCGTCAGAGCGATCCCGACGATCATCATCGCGCCGACTCCCAGCAGTGACACCACCTTGGGGACGAAGGGCCGGCGAAAGCTGAGGCCCGTCAGGAGAAGGGCGGTCAAGAACATGTAAAAATACGTGCGGCTGAGATAGCTGATCTGGCCGGTACTGGACATCAGCCCTACCAGCAGCGTGCCGAGGAGCCACCACGTGGCGCGGCGGGTAAAGAAGAACCGACTCATCGCCAGCATCACCCAGGGCAGATAGGCGCAGACGAAAACTTGGGTTATCGTAACCGTCGCGGTTCCGACCTCAGCCCCCAGTCCATACAGAAGGGCCGTCACGACACAGGCGGTGGGGCGCAGGTTCAACTCCCAGCGTGCGAAGAAATACGCTCCGGCGACCGCCGCCGCCACATGCAGGCAGAAAGGAATGATGAACAGGATGTAATAGGACTGCGCGAGGTTGTCCGGATTGGCCAGCAGCAGAAGCGGCAGCAGAGGCAGGTAGTAGATGGGCGGATCGTCATTGACGTAGTAAGGCAGCGCTCCGGCGAACGTCTGCCGATCCCACAGCGGCACTTGCCCCTGTTGCACCAGCCGGGCGAGGGCGATCAGCCGCGGCGTGGCTTCGTTGAGATTGTCCACATGGTACATCGGCACCCAGCCCAGAAGAGCCGGAGCCAGAAACAACGCGATCACGACGATGAGCGCCCTCGGCGACCATCGATCCCACGCCGCAGGCACGCCGGCGGCGCCCATTGCCGCACCGCCGGGCACGGCGCCGCCTGTGCCGATGCCGCATTCTGGTAGTGCTGGATTTGCCATGGAGGCAGTCTAAACCCCTGAATGAACCAATGCAAGGAAGGTGCGTGACCGAAACAAGACGAAGGTACTCATGATGGACGTTGCCTCGAAATCAGGCGCGATAATAAAGCTTTTGAGCCGATATGGCGAATTAGTAGAATGAGCCTCAGGAGGCTGGACATATGCCTTTTGGACGCAGGTCTGTTATTGTCGTCATTGTCGCTCTCTCTTCAGGAATCCTCCTGCTGTTATGGTGTCTCATCGGCCAGAAAGGCTCGCAGCCGCCGCCGGAATTGATCTGGGGCGACGGCTTGGGGATTTCTTTGCCCCAGCATGAGATGGGCCAGGCCCAAGCTGCCCTTGAAATGGTCGCCAAATTTGCAGGCGGGAGCGCGATAACCATCGATTACCCCATGGAGGGGACTATCTTCCCGGCCGAGATCGTGGCGCCACAATTTCAATGGCACGATGCTGATGCGACAGCGAAGCGATGGCTGGTTGAGTTCTCTTTCGCGCCCGGCAGTCCCTCGATTTTTGCACTGGTCAACGGGCCGCCGCCTCAGGTTGCGGCAATCGATCCGCGCTGCACCGCCCTGAGCAATCAGCCCCCTTGCCTGAAGCCGGATGAAGCGACCGCGCATTGCTGGCAGCCTCAGGAAGCGGTCTGGGAGGCCATAAAGAAGAGAGCTGGCGACGGTGCCGTACAAGTGACTATCCGCGGGTTCAGCAGCAGCGGGGAGAAGATCCTCTCACAAGGAAGCATCAACATCAAGATCTCCTCTGATCCCATCGGCGGGGTCATCTTCTACCGTGACGTGCCCCTGATGCCCACCGAGGGCCAAGACGGCAAGATCGAGCCCCTTGCCGAGGCTCTGATCGGCTTGATTGACTGGCGGCTTAAAGACATCTCCCGGCCCGACAGCAAGGTGGTGCTCAGGGACATGCCCACTTGCGCCAACTGTCACAGCTTTTCGGCCGGAGGCAAGACGCTGGGGATGGACGTTGACGGGCCCACCGGTGACAAAGGGGCCTACGCGGTCGCCGACATCCGAAAGGAGATGACGATCTCGCCGCGGGAGATCATGACCTGGAACAGTTGGCAGGACAAGGCCCGTACCGGCAAGACGATTGGCTTTCTCTCGCAGATCTCTCCTGACGGGCAGTTCGTGCTTTCGACGGTGAACGAGTCGCTCTACGTCGTGAACTTTGCGCAATACGATTTCCTTCAGGTCTTCTACCCGACGCGGGGGATCATCGCCTGTTACGACAGGACGACCGGCACGATCAAACCCCTGCCGGGAGCGAACGATCCGGCGATGGTGCAGTGCAGCCCGGTCTGGAGCCCGGATGGCAAATGGGTGGTCTTCTCCCGTGCCGCCGCCCGGGATCCGTTCCCGCCCGGGCAGAAGATGCCTCAGCGCGCCAACGACCCCGACGAACTGCCCATGCGATACGACCTGTACAAGGTTCCGTTCAACCAGGGCGCCGGCGGACAGGCCCAACCGATCGCCGGAGCCTGCGATAACGGCATGAGCAATACCTTTCCCAAGATTTCCCCCGACGGGAAATGGATCGTCTTCGTCAAGTGCCGCAACGGGCAGTTGATGAGGCCCGACAGCGAGTTGTGGATCGTGCCGCTCGTCGGCGGCCAGGCCCGCCGCATGCGATGCAACATGTCGTTGATGAACTCCTGGCACAGCTTCTCGCCCAACGGGCGATGGATGGTCTTCTCCTCCAAGTCCAGGAGTCCCTACACGCAGATGTTCCTGACCCATATCGACAAAAACGGCATGGACAGCCCGCCGGTTCGCGTCACCGGCGCCACCGCGGCCAATCGCGCCGTTAATATCCCCGAGTTCGTGCAGGTCAAGTACGCCGACTTGGATTCTATTACGATTCCTTCTTTGGAATACTGGCGGCAGTACAAGCGGGGCCTGGACCTTGCCCAGCGCGATCGCCACGCCGACGCGGTGGAGTGCTTCCGCCGAGCCCTGGCTGTCGATCCGGGCTCGGCCCGAATCCAGGCGTCCCTGGCGGATTCCCTGACGGCCATCAGCCAACTGGGCGAGGCGGTCGAATACTACGATCGCGCCGTGGCTGGCGAGCCTCAGAACTTCGTCTATCTCAGCAACCGGGGCAATGCCCTGCTCTACCTGGGGCAGCTCGACCGGGCCCTGGCGGACTTCGACACATCCATCAGCATTCGCCCCGGATACGCCGTCGCCCATGCCAATCGGGGGTCGGTGCTGGCCCGCCGGCAGGAATATGGCCAAGCCATGGCCGCGTTTTCCGAATCGTTGAGACTCAAGCCCGATCAGTACTGGGTCTGGTGCAACCGCGGGATCCTGAAGGAAATGGTCGACGACGACAAAGGCGCCGCCGAGGATCTGATCAAGTGCCTGGATCTGGCTCCGCCGGAATGGCCACAGCGGGCCGACGTCCAGAGGCGACTCCAGGAGCTTCGAGTGCGAGTCGGTTCGAAGTAAAAAGCGGGCGGCTCCAAGAGGAGTCGCCCGACGTCGCAGAGACGCGTTGCATCTGGGGTGGATCAGCGCCTGCGCTTGCGGCAGTACAAGGCTACGCCCCCGGCCCCCAACAGGCAGAGAGTCGCGGGCTCGGGGATGAGTATCAGGCCAAGGCCACCGGCGACTTTGTGGGCCTGGATCTCGCTGTCGGTCAGAGCCGTATTCCAAAACGCCAAGTCATCGATCCAGACATCCGTGGTATTTGCCGCATACCGTTCGGTAGATCCTGAACCAATCTGCCAGATTGTCGTGACGCCGAAGGTCGAAGTGTTGTACGTCGAGTTGCTGGCGACCCCATCCCAATAGTACGTGTAGGTATCGTCGGGCCGGAACACCAATGCCAGATGATGCCATGTGGCGGTTGGATTCCAGTTGAGGCTCCCCAAGCCGGTGCCTCCAGTGACAGTGAGGCTCTGACTGTTGCCGGAGGTAGTACTGATGCTGTAGTTCCCCGCGGTCATGAACCTCGAGTACGTGTGCCCGCCGTACGTGTTGGAGTCTCCGGTGTGAACCCACATCTCAATGGTGAAATTGGTGCCAAGGTTCAGGTCGGCGTTGCCTGTCGGAAGCGTGAAGGCCTGGCTTTCATAGGCCTGGTACTGGCCCTTGATCGCCAGGGCATAGTCGCCGGTCTCGGCAGGATCATACTTGCTGCCGATGCCGGTACGATAAAACGTCCCAATTGGTCTCGGGTCGTCCATCGTGCCATCGGTCTGGTTGGCACCTACATTCTGGGTGTACTTGTACGCCTCGTCGGCCATGGTCTGGCTGTTGAACGAGTAGTAGTTGACCAAGGCGGCCGAAGCCATTGGGCAGAAAAACGCCGCCACCGATACCATGGCGATTGCAGTAAGGCTTTTCCTCATTTTGCATTTCCTTTGATGGTAAAAGGACCAAATATGTCACACGCGATAGATCGCTTGCGCAACAAAACACTAATTGAAAACCTGAAAGAATTAACGCACCATCATGGACCGGATATGCCTGCCTCCGCCTGCAAGGCCAAGTATCTGATACCGCACCTCTGAAAGCCCTGCAGACTCAAGCGTAAAAGTCTGATTCAATAGATAACTATACCACTTATCGTTCTTTTGTCAAGGTTTGAATTCATGGAATCTGAAGATTCTTGGGCTTGGTCAGGCCGCTTGCCCGAACCTCGAAGAGCCGGAAGGTTGCGGGCCGGTAGTATGAAAGTCCCCAAGAAACTCCCTCCGATGCCGGGCAGACTCAGCCGATGCCTCTCCCCAGTATCTCCGGGCGATGTAAAAAAGGCGGGCGGTTCGTTTTGAACCGCCCGCCTCAACGGCAAGTATCAGTCCCGGAGGAATTATGCCTTGCGCTTGCGGATCCAAGCGGCCACGCCGCCAAGAGCCAGCAGGCAAAGGGTCGCAGGCTCCGGAACATCAAGGGTTGTCAACCCATATCCATTACCCGTGGCGTGAGATTGGATCGTAGCCGCGCTCAAGCCCTCGTTCCACATGGCGATGTCGTCAAGATAGACCCTTACGCCCGCGGGATAGCTGAGGGGATTGTCATTGATGCCGATGCTCATGGCGATAGCGGTCGGCAGTATGCCCGTGGCGCCAACGGCATACTCGACGCCGTTGTAGTAGTAGTAGCCTTGCCCGTCGCGAGCGACAAAGGCAAGGTGGTTCCATCCGGTACCCAGCGGACCACTGGTGGTGCTGGCATTGAAATCAAGGGGATTAATCGAGGAAGCGCCGATCCTCAGGGTTTGCGGCATACCATCATAATAACCCGTCTTGCCGACGCTTATGTTGGTGGCGCTCATGAAAGTGGAATAGGTCTGCCCGTTGAAGCTCTGGCCCTCAGCACTGCGAATCCACATCTCGACGGTGAAATTCTGCCCGAGATTCAGGTCCGCGTCGTTGGATGTCCAATTCAAGGCCTGGCCGAGCTTCACGTACAGGGCTTTGCCTTCGCCACCGAGGCCGGTGACAAAGGTGGTGCCCTGCCCGGCTCCATCACCCATGGTGGTATTCGTGAGGGTGGTGCCGGCGTTCTGGCTATACAAAGCCGCCTCATCCACCAGCGTGTCGCTGTCGAACGAGTAGTAATTGATCAGCCCTGCCGAAGCCATGCCTGCCGTGCAAAAGATCGCCGCAACAACCACTGCAGTACTTAAAAGTGTCCTCTTCATGTCTGTGTTCCTTCCTTTTAGGTCAATAACGACACTGAAAATCACCAATAATTGCCAAAAAGATGCTGCTGCAATCTGAAACGACATTAAAGCACATCGGGTACTCTCTCCGACGGTTGATTTAGTGTACCACATTATCTGTTTGTGTCAATGTGGATTTTGCCATCAGGATAGAAAAAATATCATTCGGTGCTGCCCCATGGCAAGTGTCTAGACTGATGACAGTTGCAGTGGATGGCAGACAATGCTACATTTGAAAGAATGATGCGGCAGAGAATACATGCCCTCGTAGGCCCTGTTATCCCCAGTCCCGCAAAGTTGCAGTCATGGTTGATAGCGTGTTGTGCATTAGTCATTGTGGTCGCCGCGACGGCCTCCTACTGGAACAGCTTTGATGGCACGTTCGTCTATGATGACCGCTGGGATATCAGAGACAATGTCCACCTCCGCACACTATGGCCGCTATCGGAAGCAATCTCTTTACCACTGTGGGAGAAGGGCGGTACGCTGACCCGCCGGCCGGTGCTGGGATTTTCTTTTGCCCTCAATCGTGTGTTGTTGGGACCAAGCCCGTGGGGATACCACCTTGTAAATTTGGCGATTCACTTGGCGGCAGGCCTGCTGCTGTTTGGTCTCGTGCGGCGCACGCTGAGCCTGCCGCAGTTCAGAGTTCGGGGCAATAAGGCGGTTTGGCTGGCGGGTGCGGCGGGGCTGCTCTGGACGCTCCATCCGCTGCACACCGCATCTGTTACGTACATAATTCAGCGCGCCGAATCGCTCGTGGGCATGCTGCTTCTGCTGACGGTGTACTGCTGCGCGCGAGGCATGCATAGCGCCCGACGGTCGTTGGCCTGGTACGCCGCGGGCGTCGTCGGCTGTGCGCTGGGAATGCTCAGCAAGGAATCGATGGCAGTGGCACCGTTGATCGTGCTGCTGTACGATCGCACGTTCATCAGCAATTCATTTCGTGCCGCCTTGCGCCAGCGGCGGGGGCTTTATTCAGCTTTGGGGGCCACGTGGGGTCTTATAGCGGCCATGATATTTTTGACGTTGTCCGACACCGCTCAAGGGTTCGGCGCGGACAGCCTGACGTACCTGATGACGCAACCGGGGGTCATCCTGTACTACCTGTGGCTGAGCGTCTGGCCCTCGCCGCTGCTGGCCGACTACGCTTGGCCCGCTGCCGGGGCTCTAAAGGCAGTCATGTGCGGCGCCGCCATAGCCTTCCTGCTGTACCTGACAATCTGGGCTCTGCGCCGGCACAGTTGGGCGGGGTTTCTCGGGGCATGGTTCTTCCTGACGCTGGCGCCGTCGTCGAGCTTCGTAGTATTGCTTCAGAACGTTCAGCTTCAGCGAATGTACCTGCCTCTGGCGGCCGTGGTCGTGCTGATCGTGACGGGGGTCTGGTACGGGCTGCGGCGTTTGAGGATCGGGCGCGAGGGCGTCGGTGCCACTCCGGTGGTTCTGTGCGTTGCCGCCGCAGCGACACTGGGATGGCTGACGTATGACCGAAATGCGCGGTATCACGATGCCACGAGTTTCTGGCAGGAGAATGTGGATCGCTGCGCAGAGAGCTACCGAGCGTGGACGAGCCTGGGCATATCCTTCAGCGAGGAGAAACGCTTCGATGAGGCCATTGGAGCCTTCGGAAAAGCCGTTGCTTTGACGGACCGATCGGCCTTGGCGCTGCAAAATCTGGCGGTGGCCTATCGCAAGGCCGGGCGGCTGAGCGATTCGGTGGCCTGTTGCAACGAGGGCATAGCCAAAGCCCCCAAAGATCCAGAGCTTCGCTACAATCTTGCCGAAGCGCTAGCCGAGCGGGGCGACTATGCTGAGGCGGCAACGCATTACCGCCGAGCGGTGGAACTGAAGCCCACACATGCCAATGCCTGGGAGAAGCTGGCGGCCGTCTGCGTCAAGAGCGGGCAACTTCAAGAGGCGGTCGAGCCGCTGAAGAAGCTCATCGAGCTTTCAGCTTTGGACCCGCAAGGCTATTACAACCTCGGCGCCGTCCTGCTCAAACTGGGGCGCACGGAGGAGGGCTGCCGCCTGCTTCAGCAGGCGTTGACCTTAAAGGGGGGCGACCAGCCCCAGGTGCATGGCGTCCTGGGATTGGCGATGGCTCGGCAGAAGCGATTCGACGAGGCGGTAGTACACTTACAGCGTGCCATCGAGCTTCGGCCGGACTATGTTGAGGCGCGAGACCACCTTGCGGCCATTTGGGTACTTCAGGGCCGGCTGGCGGAGGCCGCAGCCCAATACGAGCGTGTGGTAGATCTTCAGCCTGATTCCCCCGCAGCGATGAATAACCTGGCCTGGTTGTTGGCCTCGCGTGAGGCGCTGGCCGGAAGATCGGCCAGGGCTGTGGAACTGGCCAGTCGCGCGTGCCGCCTGACGAGCAATTCCAATGCGACCCTGCTGGACACGCTGGGCGTGACCTTGGCGGCAGACGGGCAATTTGACAAAGCCGTCGTTGCGGCCCAGCAGGCCCTGAAGTTGGCGCAGGCGAGCGGGCAGGGCCAAGAGGCCCAGGCCATCCAGGCGCGCCTGAAATTGTACCAGGCCGGCAAACCCTATCGTCAGAAGTAAAGCCATCGCGTCATCAGCGGCGTTCTCTCGGCAAACGATACTCGATACAATGAGAGCTAATCATGCAGATGCGCCTGATAGGAAGTCTGCTTCGCAATGCCTTTCGGTCACGGATCGAACGCCTGATTCTTTATGTGACCACGCGATGCCCCCTGAACTGTCGGCACTGCTTTGTGGACAAAACCTCGCCCATTGACCGGGAGTTGACGGTGGACGAGGCGCGTTCGATCGCCGCGACGCTCAACCCGCTGACGTGGCTGGACATCGGCGGCGGCGAACCGTTCTTGCGAGAGGACATTGAGGAGATCTGTAGCCATTTCAAGGCGGTCGAGATCAGCATCCCCACCAACGGCTGGTTCGTCGAGCAGACCCTTGAATCTGCTCGCCGGCTGCATCGAAGCCTGGGGGATCGCCTCTCAATTGCCGTGTCGCTGGATGGGTTTGGTCCCACGCATGACCGGCTGCGCGGGCAAGGCAGCTTCGAGCGGGCGATGAAGACCCTGGAAGGGTTGCAGGGCATCAACGGTTTGAGAGTCTCGGTCATCAGCACGGTTTCGCAAATCAATTACCGCGAGTTGCCCGACCTGGTCGCCCTCCTGCGCCAGAAGGGATTGTTCTCGCACGGGATCAATATTCTCCGCGGCCAGACCGCTGACGAGGAACTTCGCCTGCCCGAGCGAACTGATTTGGAGTGGTTCCTGGGGACGATCAGCGAAACCATGACGGCGAAAGATTACCGGTGGAAAGGGCCGCTGGGTCCGCTCTTCTCGCGGCTGCACAACCGCTACGTTCGCCGCAAGTGGTCGGTGGTACTGGCAACGCTGGAGAGCAGGCGGCAGATCATCCCCTGTCGGGCCGGACGCAACGACCTGGTGATTTACGCCAACGGCGACGTGGCGCCCTGCGAGATGCGCCCGGCGGTGGGCAACATCCGCCGCCAGAGCCTGACGGGCATCTTATCTGGTCCGGAGATGGCCACGGCACTGGCGGGCATCTGCGGCGGCGAATGCTCCTGCACGCATGAGTGCAACCTCTTGGATAGCACGCTGTTCAGCACGCGAAGTTTTGTTCACATGATAGCCGGGAGAAAATAGCCACGGACACCGCGATTATCATCCCTTGTTACAACTCCGCCAAGACGCTCGGTGCATTGCTGGAGAGCATCGCCAAGCTGGCGCCGCCGCCACGGGAGGTAATCGTGGTGGACGATTGCTCCACGGACGATTCTGCGGCCATTGCAGCGGGCTTTGCCGATGTCACGTGCCTGCGTACGGCCGACAACGGCGGACCGTCAGTTTCTCGGAATGTCGGCGCTCGGCATGCTCGCAGCGAGTTGCTGCTGTTCATCGACAGCGACTGCGAGATATTAACCGCCGACTGCATCGCCAAGCACATCCAGGCCCATGCAGGCCACCCCCGAAGCCTCGTAGTCGGGGCGGTCTCAAGCATCGCCCCTGATACCTATGTGGGCAGGGCCAACGGCTATCTCCAGTGCTTCGAGAACATCCCCTTCCGAGGCAGCGGCAAAATTAAGCGAGCCCACGAAATGCCGGGCATGCATTTTAGTGTCCGCAGAAGCGATTTCGAAGAGATTGGCGGATTCGACGAAGAACTCCGAGCCGGAGAGGACGCGCTGTTCCATGTCTGTGCGCAGGCCAGGGGGATCAAGGCCCTGCGGATCGGCGAGGCTGTGGTGGGGCATCATGACGATCATTCCGCCGCAACTATCTTCTGCAAATATTTCAACTACGGCAAGACGCGCCTGACGATGAAGGCCAAGGGGGCCTATGGGTGGCGAAGTTTCCTGTTGCCTGACAGCGTGATATTGCTATCGATCCTGGCGCCGCTGGTGACCCTCGGGTTGACAGCCAAAGTAGTCTACTCATGGCTCCCTTGGCGACCGGCTGTACTGCTGCACGCGCCGTTGCTGCTGGTGTACAACCTGGGTTTTGCCGGCGGCGCGGTCGCGTGTGCGTGGCAGCAACGCCGGAGCCGGCGGCAATAGAGCCGCTATCGCCGCGGCGTTGATGCAGCGAGCCTCGCGTCGCGCCAGGTCCGCAGGGGGTGGGCCAGCAGGTGCGGCAGGTGCAGGCGGATGCTCGGTTCGGCCGGTCCGACGTCCCAGCACGGCAGGCGGCATCGCGAGACACAACCGCAGGCGCCGCGGAAACCTTCGCTGTGGACGATCCGGTCCAGCGGCATGTCTCGCACGTTGAGGCCCGTGGGGTACTGGTAGCACGGCTGCACCTCGCCAAAGGCACTGACGATAACCGACAGCCGCCCGCTGACGCAAGGCACCACGCGCCGCGGCTGATACGCCGCGTCAAAATGTTCGATGTGATAGCGGGAGTTGGTCTCGATTCCCGCTGCCCGCAGGCGGCGGGTCGCCCGCCGCAGCGCGTCCTTGATAGCTGGCAGATCGGCCGTCAGGGGAGTCAGCGGCTCGAAGGTTGCCGCGTCCATGTTTCGATGCTGAAGATGGGCGTGAACGGGGATGAACTGCAGCTTCTGGACGCCCCAGGCGGCTGCCCGGTCGGCGAAGGCCTCGATAACGTCCTGGTTCAGCCGCGTCACGACGACGTTGACGCCCACGCAGAGGGGCCTGGGCCCCTGTCGAAAGAACCGCATTGCCTCAACGGCACGATCATAGCCATCGACGCCTCGGATGGCCTTGTAGCCCTCGGGCGTCACGTGGTCGCATGAGATGCGAACCAGGCCCAGGCCCGCGTTAACCAGCGACGCGGCGCGCTGAGCGGTGACGGCCAGACCGTTGGTGTTCATGTGAACGGCCATCCCCGCTTCGTGCAGAGCGCGGATGCATTCTTCGAGATCGTCGCGCAGCGTGGGTTCGCCGCCGCCGAGCGAGACGATGCGCGTCTTGAGCCGCTTGAGAGCGGGGATAAGGCCCAGAATCTCCCGCATCGTCAACTCCGCCCCTGCCGCCCAACGCGGCTGCCAGATATCACAGGCGGCGCAGCGAGAATTGCAGCGGTCGGTCATCGCCAGATGCACGATCGCCACTTGCCCCGGACCCCGGCGCAACAGCCGCGACCACGACAGCGACAGGTACAGCCTGCCCAGGTTCAACACGTTCTTCAATTCCGCAAAGGGCGGCACGAGAAAAGGCCTCGACTGTTCACAGGATGGTATTACGGTTTCCATTATAACCTCGCCCACATGGAATGAGTTCGCAAATGCTGCAATGAGTTGTTCGCTGAAGTCCCGGAGGTGGTATATTGAGGAAGGATTTAACCGAGGCCTATGGCATGTCCATGGAATGCTCGACAACCTCATCGTCGGCGCTGCCGGCCATTCGTTTGCCGGACCGCTACAACTACATCGCCGCTTTTCTGACTTTGGGCTGCAATCTGCGATGCGCGTACTGCATCAACCGCTTCGGCACTCAGGGACGACATGAGCTGATGTCGGGCCGGCAGTGGCTGGGCGGGCTCAACCGGCTCGTCTCGCGGCCGGACCTGCCGGTGACACTGCAGGGCGGCGAGCCGACGCTGCATCCGGATTTCTACGAGATCGTCAACGGCCTGCGGGCGGACCTGGCCATCGACCTTCTGACCAATCTGCAGTTCGACGTGCGGGAGTTCATGGCCAACGTACACCCGGGGCGGATGCGGCGGCAGGCGCCGTACGCCTCCATCCGCGTCTCGTACCACCCCGCGACGATGGATTGGCATCGCACCAAGGCCGACGTCCTGACGCTGTTGTCCGGCGGATACTCCGTGGGCATCTGGGCCGTGCGGCACCCGGGGCAGATCGAGCAGATCGAGGCCGCCCATAGCGACGCTGCGGCCGCGGGAATCGACTTTCGCTTCAAGGAATTCCTGGGCGTGCATGAGGGTGTGCTATACGGGCAGTATAAGTATGCCGGCGCCGTCGGTGGCACGGGCGAGACGGGTGCCACGCAAAGCTGCGTTGTGGGCGTCTCCGACTGCACGGTCGATTGCCGCACGTCCGAGTTGATCGTCGGTCCCTCGGGCGGGGTGTATCGCTGCCACGGCGACCTGTACGAGGCGCGGCCGCCCATCGGCCACATCAATGACGCGGCGTTTGACATTGACGAGTTGTTTCGCACGTGCGACGTCTTCGGCCGGTGCAATCCCTGTGACGTGAAGGTCAAGACCGACCGTTTCCAGGCGTTCGGCCACACGTCGGTCGAGATCCGGCGGCGCAAACGGTGACTCCATGAATGCCCCCAGGAAACAGCGGCTGGTGAAGATCTTCCTGCTGACGGGCAAGCTCGCACTGGCTGTGGTGCTGGTGGCGCTGCTCACACAGCAGGTTCATTGGAATGACGGCGTCGATCCCCAGACGCAGAAGCTCGTCCTGGGTCTCAAGACCGTCCTGGCTCAAGCCGATTGGGTTACGCTGGCGTTGGCGGTGCTGGTGATGTTCCCCTCATCCCTGGTCTGCGCATTTCGCTGGCGAATGCTCCTGGCGGTCCAAGGCGTGCCGTTGGGACCGCTGCAGGCAGTCAAGCTATACCTTCTTGGCGACCTGTTCGCCAATGTGCTGCCGGGCACTATCGGTGGCGATGCAGTCAAGGCGTACCTGGTGACGCGCGCCACTGAGCGCAAAGGCCAGGCTATTCTCAGCGTGCTGGCCGATCGTGCCATCGGACTCTGCGCCGTGACGCTGCTGGCGGCGGTCGCCTTGGCATGGGCGTGGGGCAGCGGACAGATCGGCTGGGTCGCCGCACAGGCGCCAGGCATCTCGCTGGCCGTCATCTCCGCAGCGATGGCCGCCGCCGCGGCGATGCTCTTGAGCACTCGCCTGCGACGCCTGACGGGTTTGCAGGCGCTGTACTCGCGGCCGCGCTTTGCTTCCCTGGCGGCAACGGCAGGGCAAGCGGTGCGCACCTATCGCAGCCGCCCCGCTGCCGTGATCGCGGCGATGCTGTACACGCTGGTGTCGCAGGCGATGCTGATCGGTTCGATTGTTTTGATCGGCATGAGCCTTGATCTGGGCGCGGCCTGGCACCGCTACGCGGTGGGTATTCCGCTTGTCGAAATCGCAACGGCCGTGCCCGTCACCCCCGGGGCCGTCGGCGTATGGGAGTGGGCCGGACAAGTGTTTTTCGCCGGCGCCGACCCCAACAGGATCTTCATGATGGTGCTCCTGTGGCGTGCCGTGACGACGGCCTGCGCCCTGCCCGGTCTGGCGGTGGCGCTGCTGGGCCCGCGGATTCCGCGTGCAGCGCAGATGCAGGCCGACCTGGAGACGATGCCATGCAGTGGAAGTTGATCGCCTGCCTTCTGCGCAACGCCGCCCCTTCAAGAAGACGTCTGCTGCGAAGCGATTTCCGATGCGGCGGTGAACTGAACGCGCCGGGACGCCCGGGGCCACAATTCCGGCGCGTACACTTGCGATGCCGTTCGCACAAAAAAGAAAAACACGCCCAGTATGTTGCGCATGCCAAAGGCGCTGGTGCTGCAAAGGTCGGGATATATGTTCGTGATCGGCACTTCAATGCAGTTCAGGCCCGACTTGAGGGCCTTGATCAATGTCTCGGCGCTGAAGGCATAACTGTCGGTCTGGATGTTCAGCCGCCGCACCACGGCTGTGGGATACAACGCCGAATCATTGAAGTAGTGCAGGTTAAACCCGAACAGGATGTTCAGGATTGTGGTGTAGGTGCGTGAAATCACGTGCCGAATCCAGGGGCGGTCTTTGTCATTGGTGTGATAGGGCAGGATGATGTCCGCCTGCCCGCGCAGTTCCAGGATCCGCCGCAATTGATCGCCGGCGAGGTCGTGCTTTCCGTTGACGAGGATCACATAATCCATTCGCGCCGCCTCGACGCCGGCGCGATAGTTCCATCCCAGCCCCTTGTTGAGCGGATTGTGAAACACCCGGATATTCGCAAACTCCGCCGCCAGGCCATCGGCCTCCTGATCTGTCCCGTCGGTGCTGGCATCGTCAAAAATCAGAATCTCATAGTTCGTAAATAGACCATCAATCGCCGCCAGCACCTCCTGTACCGTCAGGCGCAGGTTCCCTTTCTCGTTGAAGGCCGGAACTATGACAGAAAGACCGGGCGCGTCCAAGATTCTACCTCCGACCGCTTGCACGTCGTTGACCCCAAAGAAACGCCAGGGGGCTCACACAGTAGGCCGCACTGAACCGCTCCAGGCTTTGCCGTGAGTTGTGGCCGTTCATGGAACGCCTTGATACGTCTTTGCGCCGGCGGCGTCAATGGCTCGACGAACTGAGCGTTCCGTACTGGCGGCATGCTTCGGCCAGCGCGTCGATGTTGGCCAGCGGCACTTCCGGTTCCAGCACATGCGTGGGGGCCAGGATCAGCCCGCCGCGCTGCCCGTACTTTTCGACGCACTCGCGCACCCGCGCCCGCACGTCGTCGGGCGTGCCGAAGGGCATCGTCGATTGCGTGCCGATGCACCCGTGAAGCCCCAGCCGGTCGCCGAAACGGGCCTTGAGCGCGTCGGCGTCCACGCACTCGGGCTGCACCGGGTTGAGGAAGTCCAGCCCCGCGTCGAGCATCTGGCCGACAATGTCCGTGCAGTTGCCGTCGGTGTGGTACCCGATCGCGCAGCGGGAGTCGATCTCCTTGATCGCCTGCCAGCAGCGGCGCCAGCGACTCAGGATCAGCGTCCGCCAGGTGTCCATCGAGAACATCATGGACTTCTGGCTGGCCACGTCGTCGCCGCAGTAGATATAGTCCACGCCCGCCCGGGCGGCCCCGATGGCCGCGTGGTAATTCTGACGGAAGAACTTGTCCAGCAGACACTCCGCCCAGGCCGGCCGCTCAATCGTGTCCATCAGGAACTGCTCGTACCCGCGCACCTGCCAGGCGTTCTCATACATGTGCCCCAGGAAGATCATCACGCTGCGCCCGGCGGCGTGGGCAGCCGACACGGCGGCGATGGCAGGCTCCCAATCGTAAACGGCAGGGTCCTGTACCGGATAGTCTTCGATCTGCGCCAGGCTCGTGGCGTTGCGCAACGGCGAGATATATCCGGTGAAGTGGTAGAACTGCGCCGGCACTTCGGCCACGCCCAGATGGTTGATGCGCGTGCCCTGGGGCAGATCCTCGCCCTGCCAGTATCGACCAAAGTCGATCTTCGGCGGCTCCCCCACCACTTTGGGCCCCACCCATGCCGGCTGCCACATCCCGTAATGCCCGGCGACGTCGTCGGTGCCGACGTGCTGGGCCACCCGCCGGGCCAGGTCGGGCGTAAAGCCCATGCCGAAAGGAATCCACTCCGGCCGGCGGTGTTCGACGATCGCCCTGAAGTTCTCCAGTTCCGTCATCATGCTTCATCCATATTTAAGGCTAATTAGAATTCGCCGCCCAGATCGGGGCGCAAGACGGCGGGTTTTGTCGACGGCGCGGGGCGCGGCCGGGCCGCTTGACTGGCCGGCCGCGTCGCAGGCGGGGAAGGCTGCGATACCGGCGCCGGCGGTGCTTTGGCGGCGGCAAGAAGTTTCGCGTGCATGTCCGTGGCGTAGACGAGCAGGTTGGTCATGATCGCCACGGCTGAATCTTCACGGTACCCTCGCACGGCGCCGGAGGGATAGCCCAGCAGGCCCGAGGTGAGGTCTTCGCTGGAGTAGATGACCGCCGGTCTCGCCCGGCCTGTGGGGTCGCCGGGGATCGGCAGGGCGATGCATCGCAGGCGCTGGTCCTTTCGCTGGTCGGCGGGCAGGGCCTGGGCGAGTTCACGGCGGTAGTAGACGCGGGAGATCTGGGCCGGTCCCGTGAAGGGAATGTGCGAGGCCAGAGGCCCTCGCGGGGCACTCGCCAGCAGCGGCAGAAGCTGGCTCTCGAGGGCTTCGACGAATGCGGCGGAGCCTCCGGCGGCGTCGGCGATCAGCGTTCCGCCGCCGAGGAGGTAATTCTTGAGCGCCTGCGTTTGGGCGGGGTTGAGGCGGAAGTCGCCCGTGCCGCAGAGGCTGGCGACCGGGTGCGTGCGCGGGTCGAGGCGTTCGATGGGCAGCGGGCCCAGCACCTGCAGCTCGATATTGTGCCGCACGCCCATCAGCAGCGCCAGGCGGTTCCAGGCCATCGGCTCGGGGTCGTCGTTGCCGCTGTACGCCAGGCGCACGACGCTCAAGGTGCGGCGAGGCTTGAACGGTTTGGCCGCCGGCCACGGCGTGCTGCCGCGCGGGGGCAGGTTGCCTTTGTCGCTGGCGAGCATGTAGATGTTGCCCATGAGCTCGAAGACCGGGCGGTTGGCCTTGTCCGGACCCAACTCCAGCGCCAGCGACAATTCGCGCGGGGCGTGGACCGCCAGCGGTCGCACGCCGTTGGAGATGCCCCACAGGCCCGCTGTGTCGCCCAACGTGAAGTAGCCCGAGTAGACCGAGTGAGCCGCGGGCAACTGTCGCAGGGCAAGGTTGGGGAACATGCGGCCGTACGCCTCGTGCATGTCCAGCGTAAACGAGCCGCTGTTGCCGGCGGATTCCGAGACGATCAGCCCACCAGCCAAAACGTAGTCTCGCAGGCGGGCGATCTGCTCGTCGCTGAACTGCACGCGCCCGGCGCCGCTGATATAAAGGATGGGCGCGTCGAGCCAGGTGCGGTAGTCGCTGTCGACATCGACCACCTGCCACGCCAGCGGCCGCTCGAAGGTGTAGCCGATATACTGGCACAGCATGGCCGCGTCGCGCGGGCGCACGTTCCACTTGCCCTCGTAGCGCAGCTTGTTGACCAGCACCGGCTGATATCCCTGCGCCAGGGTGAGCATGGCCATAGCCGTGGGGACGGGTCCGTCGCCCCAACTGCCGTCGCTGTTCTGGCGGTCGAGCAGCTCCCGCAGCGAGTGGGCGTACCAGTCCTGTGCGGCGAACTGCTTTCGCCCGCAGGCCGCCCCGACGCGCGACAGCGCCAGCAGCCAGTCGTAGTAGTAGTTGGGCCCTTTGTGCGGATTGGCGTCGGGCTGGTAGTTCTTGTCCAGCCACCCCAAGGCCTCGGCGATAGGTTTGTACTCCGGAGTCAGCGGGCGCAGGTACTCCTGGCGGTGCAGCACGTCGAAGCAGGCGTACAGGCTGGCCAGACCCGCCGCCGTCATTGACCCGTACGTCTGCGGGCGCCCCGCCCCGCCGCGCACCACGTACCCCCAGCCGCCGTCGACCTGCTGCTGGCGCAGCCAATGACGCTCGACCTTCTGCCAGTAGTCCACCGGCACGCCCAGCCCGCGATGCTGCCCCGCCGCCACCGCCATCACGGCGGCCTGGCTGTTCGAATTATCATAAGCGGCGCTGTCTGCCGTCGCGGCGCCGTCCTTGCTCGTGTAGGTGTACGACCCGTCCGCGCCCGCCGCGGCGATCAACCACGCCACGTCCTTGGACAATTGCGGATGGGGCTCCTTGCCCTTGAGCTGCGCCAATGCGCACGCCCGCATGGCTACGGCGTATGTGCCGTTGAGCTCGGCGGCGGTCAGCCATTCCAGCGCCTCGCGCAGGGGCGAGGCCTTGGCGTCGGCCGCGGCGGAGAGCATCGCGTAGACGACGATGCCGGTCTTGCCCCCATGGCGCGGATTGCCCGGCGGGAACTCGTCCCTGCACATGCCCGTGGCGGAGATCTGCGAAGCGAGATAGGCGCTGCCCGCCGCCATCGCTCGATCGATCGCCCGTGGCGACAGAGGCGGCGCGACGTCGCCCTCGGCCGGCGAGGCGGCAAGAGCCAGCAGCATCAGGCAAGCAGCGGCACAGTCCATGACCATCCCTGGAAAGACAAATCCTGAACGACACATTCGAAATCCGAAATCCGAAATCCGAAACAAGAAGCAAACAACAAGAAGCTAAACAGCAAAGGCTCCCACCATAGCGATTCTTGTTCTTTTTGTTTCTTTTTGTCTTTTTTTCTTCTTAGTTGTTTGCCGTTTGCTTCGAATTTCGAAATTCGAATTTCGAATTTGTTTCTCACGGTCTCCAGATCACCTCGATCGCCGGGGTCTGCATCTGGCGCAGGGTCTCGACGCTCAGGGCGCGGCTTTGCGTTTGGCCGTCGGTCAGGACGGCCAGGAAGCTATGTCGCGGGACGTAGCGGACCACCCGGGGATTGCCCAGTCCGGCGGCCTTGGCGGCCTGGTCGTAGGCGTCGCGCTGGTAGCCGATCTTGTCGATCAATCCCAGTTCCATGGCGGCTGAAGCGCTGTAGATTTTTCCGTTGAAGGGTTCGATCTGGTCCTGCCCTTGCGTCTGGGCCTGTTGCGTGGCGGCGTCGGAAACTTCGATGGTCGGCTTTCGGGTCTTGAGGCGGTCGCCTCGCCCTTTCCGGACAACCTGCTCGAAGATCTCCTGCGTCTCATTGAGCAGCGACTGGATGTACCGCTGCTGGTATGGGGCGGGTTTTGACAGCGGGCTCAGGGCGTCTTTCCAGGCGGCCGCGTCCGACGACTTCATCACGATCGGCTCGACGCCGATCTTGTCCAGCGTGCCCTTGAAAACGAACCACGTGGCGATCACGCCGATGCTGCCCGTCATCGTCGTGCGCTCGGCCATGATGATGTCCGCCGGGGCCGACACGTAGTACCCGCCGCTGGCGGCCAGCGCCCCCATCGAGACGACGACCTTCTTGCCCTTGCCCTTGAGGCGCAGAATCATGTCGTGGATCTCGTCCGACGCCGCCACCGACCCGCCGGGCGTTTCGACGCGCAGGACGACGGCCTTGACGTCAGGCTCCTTGTCCAGAGCATTGGTGAATTTCTGGAACTGATCGGCCGCACTGTTGTCGATCACGCCGGAGATCTCATAGACGGCGATGGTCTGATCGGCGGCGCCTTCCTGCACGGTCGTCTTCACCAGACCGTACTGGCTCTGGGCGCCGGTCAGCATCAGGACCAGCCCCATGTTGATCAGCACCGACAGCAACAGCAGCGTCACCAGCACCGAGACGAATATCCACACGCCCACGCGGCGGCGGGGCCTGGGGGCAGCGGCCGGTTGCGGCGGCGGGTACGAGTTCGATTCCGTCATGGTCAGGCTCCCTTCAACATGTAAAGCCGGCGCATAGCGCGGCGGCTGGCATGGATCGTTACATGATTCTAGTCGGGATGAGCGCTAATGCAACCTATCATCCTCAGCGTGCCCTGGTGGCAGGGCAACCCTGTGCCGTCGCGGGAGGGCCAACCCCGGTGCCGTGGCGGGAGGGCGAAGCCCGACAACCACGATCTCGCGGCGCAAGGTTCCGGGATCGTGGCTCTCCGGCCTTCGGCCTGCGCGCCACGGCACCCTCCTTCGGCCCTGCGCGCGCCATGGCGTCTGGAGTCGAACCTGCGGTCAGATCTCCACCGGTTCGCAGAGGTTTTCGGCGCTGGCGGCGGCGCGGCCGCACACGTGGCAGATGAACCGGGCGTCCTTGGAATATTTCGCCACTTCGGTCATCTGCCGGCGGCTGACCAGTTCGCACATGTGGTTCTCGTGTCCGGGATGTTCCTCAACGCCCATGGGATTTTGTGTCGGCTGATTCTTCGGCATGGTCTCTCCCTTTGTTGCCAGACAGGCGGCACCCTTCGGCCGCGACGTGAAATGATAGCCGGCATGGGGAGAGAAAGTTGTGAGTTGTGAGTTTCTCGCTCACCACTCACAACTCACCACTCACCACGATTCTCATCACCAGGCGATCTTGATCACGTCGACATTGTCGCTGCGCAGGGCGGCGGGCAGATCGATGGTCAATTCGCCGGCCTTGAAGGACGTCTTGAGCTTCTTGCCCGTGGCCAGCATGGTCACGGCAGCGGGTTTTCCGGCGCCGCTGATGCGCGGGGCATCGCTGAAGTCGGCAGGCACGTGGACGTACCAGACGTTCTGCCCCTGGCGGGTGGTCACGGGCAGGTTGGACTGCTGGGGGAACGGTCCGCGCCCGGTGCCGAAGACGGATTCCTTATTCTTGTCCATCCAGGCCTTCAGCTCGCCCATGCGGCGGTAGTAGACCTCGGGCAGCTCGCCGTGGCGGTTGGGGGCCACGTTGAGCAGGTAGTTGCCGCCCCAGCACCGCGTGTGCGTGAAGCGGCTCAGCATGCGGCGCAGCGGCCAGTACGTTTCGTCATGGTACGTGTAGCCCCACGGACCGATGTTCCAGCGTTCGCACAGTTCCCACCAGTCCGGCGGCGGGACCGAGCCCATGCCGCACTCCCAGGTGTCGAAGTCGCCGTAACCGTGCATCCGCGGGTCGATCACCATCCCCGGCTGCATCGCCCGCAGTTCGTCCATGGAAATCACGTTAGGTCCGCCGTCGAACCACAGCAGGTCGACCTTACCGTACCAGGTCAGCAGTTCCTTGATCTGCCCGCGGATATGCGCGGCATTCTTTTCCTTCCATTCCGGCGGCTCGGGCGGAATCTCGCGCGGCTCGTGGTTCATCCCGCCGGTCTTCTCCGGGTCGCTGGCGCAGCCGAACGACATGTACTCGCGGTTGAAGTAGAAGTCCGGCGGCGAGTAGTACAGCCCGACCTTGAGCCCGAGCTTGCGGCAGGCGGCTACGTACGGGGCCACCAGGTCGCGCCCGCCCATGTAGACGCGCGTGCCCATCTCGCCGAACTGGCTGGGCCAGAGCGTATAGCCGTCGTGGTGCTTGGTCGTCAGCACCGCATAGGTGAAGCCCGCGTCCTTGGCCGCGGCCAGCCACTTCTCCGGATCGTAGTTGTCCGGGTAGAACTTTTTGGCCAGGGCGTAGTACTCGGCGGGGGTGATCTTGTTGCGATTCTTGAGCCCGCGGTCCCAGGACGTGTTGGCGATCATGCCCCAGGAAATATCCGCATCGCCGGCGCAACTGTTGATGCCCCAGTGCATGAACAGGCCCAGACGCCCCTCGCCGAACCACTGCGCGTCGGGGTGCGTGGTGCGCTGAAACGTCCCGCCGCCATACTGCTGGGGGATCTGGATGATACGATGCTGTTCGCTGGCGGTACTGCTGTTGGCACACATGCGTCTATGTTCTCCAGTTCGCGTTCGGGGACAGGGACGGGGAGAGCGGGATTAAGGGGATTAGAAACGGATTAAGAGGATTGGGAGAAAAGAAACAACCGACGACGAGGACGAGGACGACGACGAGGACGATTCATCTGCTTCGGTCGCCCGTTTCCCTGTCTCTAAGCTCTTAATCCTCTTAATCCTTTTAATCCGCGTAATCCCGCACTCCCCGTCTTCTTTTCTTTCCAATCCTCTTAATCACACACCACTCATCACTCGCTGAACGGCCCACGCTGCAGGCCGTGAACGTCTACCATGCCCTGGCGGGCCCAGCGGATCCAACTTTCAATCTCGTCGCCCGGCGGGGCCAGGCGGCGGTAGTCGGCCTCCATCGCGTCCAGGTCGTACGCCACGCGGTGGAAGCTGAAGCGGCCGTCCTGCATCAGCATGCACTGCGCTCGCGGATCGCCGTCGCGCGGCTGACCGACCGTCCCGACATTCACCAGCGTCTTGCCGCCCGACTCGACGAGCATAGCCGTATGCGAGTGGCCGCACAAGACCACGTCCTGTTCGATCGACGCCAGCAGCGTATCAAACACCGCCTGGGCCGTCGCGGCGGTGAAATATGCCTTCTGCCCCGGAACGTCGTGCGTGAGCAGATACCGCGTGCCGTTGAGCGCGATTTCCATCTGCGCCGGCAGGGCCGCCAGATATGCCTGTTCGCCGGCTGTGATCGACCCGCCGTAACACTGCAGATCGTGGTTGCCGCGGATGATCTTGCTGCAGCGCCGCCGAACCAGCTCAAGACACTGGCTGGGCTGCCAGCCGTACGAAATCACGTCGCCCAGAAACCAGGTTTCGTCCACGTCGGCAAAGGCGTCGAGGACGGCCCGGAGGGCGTGGTAGTTGGCGTGGATGTCGGCGATCAGGAGGATCTTCATGGCTCGTGTTTGCGACACAAAGACACAGAGAAAACGGAAGGTGGGGTGGAAGGAGCGAGGGCTTTCTCTGTGTGTCCTGTCGTCTTTCTCTATCTCTGTTTTCTCTGCGTTTCTGTGTCGCCTGTCTTGCTTTGGAAGTACTCCAACTGCCTGGGCAGGTTTTCCGCCCAGAACTGGGCGTTGTGTTTACCCGCAAGCACCTGCCACTGGTGCGGCACCGACGCGGCCTCCAGGGCGGCGTGGGCGGCGTTGTTTTCTTTTTCGAACAGGCCGTCCTGCTGCCCGCACAGCAGCGAGAGCACCAGGCCCTTGCGCTTGGCCAGTTCCGCGATCTGCTGCTGCGCAAACAGCGCCGGGCGACCGCCGGCCGGACCCATCGCCGCCGTCAGCCCCCACGTGCGGTCGATCTTGCCTCTCCATCGCGCCGGCGTGATGCAGGCGCTGAGCCCGCCGACAGCCGAGAACAGTTCCGGATGCCCCAGCCCGATCCGCAGAGCGCCCCACCCGCCCATCGAGTTGCCGCTGATCCAGTGCCCGCCGTCGCTGATGCGATAGCCCTGCTTTTTCAGCGAGGCAATGAGCTCCCCGGTCACGAACGTCTCGGCAAAGTTCGTCCCGCCATAGTCGACCCACCACGAATTGGCTCCGGCCGTGGCGGCGATGATGATTCGCTGATACTTGTCCGCCAGCGGCGCCAGCGGGAGCATCTTGGGCCAGTCGGTGTGATCGCCCCCGACGCCGTGCAGCAGCACGATAAGGCCGTACGCCTTGGCGCTCTTGGCATATTCTGACGGCAAGACCACTGTAGCCGAAAAGTCCTTCTTGAACGAGTCGCTGTGGATCGTGACGACGCGGGAGGCGTCACTTTGGAGTGCGGCAGCCTCAGATGCCGCTTTGGAAGTTGTTGGGAATCGAGAAACTCCCAAAGCGGCAGCTAAGGCTGCCGCACTCCATAGAGTCGCACTCCAGAAGGCTCGCCGCGCGCCGGCCATCAGCTTACCTCCTCGGCCTGCCTGAGCCGCACGATCTGCGTGCAATCCTGGCGGGTCTTGCGAAAGGCCGTCGGGCTCAGCCCGTGTCGTTCCTTGAAGGCGTTGCTGAAGGCAAACGGCGAATCGTAGCCGACCAGCTTGGCGACGGTCTCGACGGAATGGTCGCGGGCCATCAGCAGATTGGCCGCGCGGCGCATCCGCAGATAGGCCAGGTACGCCTGGGGATACGTGCCGGTCTCTTCGTGGCACAACCGCCCCAGGTGGCGCTCGGAGACGTTGATGAATTCCGCCATCCGCTCGACGGTCCAGGGCTGACCGACGTCGGCCTCGATGGCGGCCCAGAGTTCGCCCAGCCGGCGAGGCTTGGGCGGGCTGTGGATCAGGCAGCGGCTTTCGGCGTCGATCAGGGCGACCATGTGCTCCAGCACGCTGGTGTCCGCCCTCACCGACAACTCGCGGAAGAGGTTCTCGACGGCCATGTGCAGCCCGGTCACGTCGGCGGGATACAGCGTGGGGGTGGGCATGCTTTCGAGCATGTTCTCGTCGGCGCCCTGGGAATACATCACCGCGCAGAGCTGCCAGCGGTATCCCTTGAGCCCGCGGACGGCCACTTCACATCCGGGGCGGCAGACGAAGACGGTGTTCTTCTCGGCCACCTGCCACTGCCCGTCGATGTAGAAGCGCCCGCGACCGCCGAAGGTGACGATCACCTGCGCGCAGGGATGGCTGCGGGCGTACGACCAGCAGTCGGGGGTCCAGACGTGCTGGCCGACAAAGGTGATCGCCGGACGCTGCAGATGCACCAGTTCCGAGCAGTGGATCGCCCGATCACTGGCGCCGCGCCCGACATAGTGCCCTTCGAGCCAACTGAACTCCATCGGCTTCTTTGTTGTCTTAGCCATGATTTTTGCCGTGATTAGAGGGGATGTTTCTTGCCGTGATCCGCGATTATATCGTCGCCCTGCGAAAGATACCAGTAGCGCGTAATCTGTAACCCGTAATCAGTCGGAGCAGCCCGGACCGTTTACCGATCCCGATTACTTAGTGCTGCGATAGTGCGCCGGGCTCATCCCCCGATGGCGCTTGAAGGCCTTGGAGAACGCGAACGCGTCTTCGTACCCGACCATGCGAGCGACGTGGTCGATGGTGTGATCGCCGTCGAGCAGTCCAACCGCCCGGTTCATTCGCAGCCTCGTCACGTAGTGCATGGGACTGGTGAGGGCTTCCTGGCGGCAAAGCAACCACAGGTGGTGTTCGGACATGTTAGCCAGCCCCGCCAGGTCGGCCATCGTCCACGCCCGTGCCAGGTCGGCCTCGACCTGCTGCCACAGACCCGTCAGGCGCAGCGGCGGACCGGGGTCGCCGATCAGGCGCCGCGCCTGCGCGTCGATCAGCGTCAACCAGGCATCCATCACGTCGCCGCTGGCGGGGCCGACAAACTCGCGGTGCAGACCCTGGATGGCCGACCGTAGCGGTTCAGCCTCGGCGTGAACAATTCCCGCCGCCGGAACCTGCGACAGAAACGCCGCCCGGTGCTCAGGATAGTACAGCACGATAGCCTGGTGCCAGCGATGATTCGGCCGGCCGCGCTGACCGGCGGCCTGTCCGGGGCGGCCCAGAAAGACGTCATTGGTCTTCATCGTCCGCCATTGTCCGTCGATCCAGCGCTGCCCCTGGCCGCCGAAGGTCGCCAGGATGTCATAACACGTCGTGGCGGAGATGTCGGCAAAGTCGCTGCTGTAGTCTGCCAGGGCTAACCAGTAGATGCCCCAGCGGTTCTTCATGATGGGCAATTGGGAACTATGCACGGAGACGACGCGAGTCGACTCGCCCGGTACCAGGCAGTCCGGCCCCGGTCCGCTTACATCATTCTTGGACATGTTACCTCGCAGTCCGTTCGCAACCGCAACGCGCGTGGCGATAATAAGCTCTTGTTCTCCATACTGAAAGAACAATCCGTCTAGGCGCGGCCAGAGTGGCACCGACATCAAGCCGCGGATCGTGCTAATATCATTTTCAGACATGAACTCGTCAGTTTCAACCATTCCACTTTTTGGCCGTTTGGCGTATCTTTTGTCTCGTTCAAGCGGCCCCGGGGAGAAACTGGGACGGCTTGACGCCTTTTTTTGATCTGAGTTCGTTCCGGTCAGTCTTCAGGAAGATTACGCTGCCCAACAGAGGGGGCAGCGTCTATCCAGCATCTGCACGGAGCAGTCCTGGCGCGCCGCCAAAGCCGCCTTGACGAATCTGGGATTCGGCCGCGGCCGAAGAAAGGAGATCATCGCAAGTCGCGTTGCGGGAACCTTAGAGGAAGGTTCACAACGGAGCATAGGAAGGCAGGGATGCCTCAGGAGAATCGGCAAACCAACTTTTACGCACAGGAGAATCACGTGAAACGCACCATTACAGCAGTTCTGGCACTGGGGCTTATCATGACTCTGGCCGGCGTCGCACAGGCGGCAGTCGGCGACATCCTCAGCTCCGCGGGGTGGACGACCCGCGAAGGAGTCACATCCGGATGGCCCTCCAATACGGGCATTAAGGCCATCAACGGCGATGGGCTCAACGGCCTGTATCACGACCCGGGGATCTATGACAACTGGGGTCCGGTCTGGTTCACTCAGATCAATGAGGGCAACCAGTGGATCAATACGTTCTCACCGGGACGAATTTGGTTGATGGTGGACATGCAGGAAGTCCAGACCATCGGCACGATCAACGTCTGGAACTTCGGCGATCCGGCCAGCCACCCCGCGGGCTTCAACCTCGGCGCCAAGAACGTGGACATCTACTACGCCGGCGATGGCGCGACTCTTCCGACCGCCGGAGCGTACCTCGCGCTGGACGGGACGTGGACCACCCTGATGAATGTGGACCTGAACCCCGCGCCAACGAACGGGGCGCCCTCCCTCATGAGCGACTCCCTCGACGTGACCGACTTCGACGCCCGGTATGTGATCTTCGCGATCAACAGCCGCTTCGGGTCCAACGACTACAGCGAAAACAGCGTCGCCATCGCCGAGATCCAGTTCCTCCAAGGCGCCGTCGGCGACATCCCCGAGCCGGCGACCATGAGCCTGCTGGCCATCGGCTCCCTGGCGGCGGTGATCCGCCGTCGCAGGTGACGGACCGGCAGCGATGCCTTTTGGGGGCTCTGGGCCCAGCCCCATAGCCGCATCGCTGGGTGCCGTGGCGACCGGCTGCAAGGCGCCCGCCACGATCCCCGACGCCGGTGTGGCATTTTGTAAACCTTGGAGTTCAGGGAGCGTGGCTCTCCGGGCCTGCGGGCCTGCGGGCCACGGCACCCACCCATTCGCGGCGCAGCCTTTATTTTCGCGGCTCGAACGTGCGCTCGTCGATCACGTTGCCGTTGAGGTCGTAGGTTTTCATCTCGCACTTGTCGGCCGTCACCTCAAAGATGCAGTAGCACAGGCTGGCGTAGAACTTTTTGGAGTACGGGTTGTATTTCTCCGGATTCCTCGCCTGCCCGCGCAGCGGCGCGCCGGCGGCCCCGCTGGTGATCGAGGTGATGCCCTTGTCAGCGGGCAGTTCGCTGCGCTCGTAGTTGTGGTCGTGCCCGACGATCATGGCGGTGGCTTTGTACTTGGCCAGCAGCGGCAGGATGACGTTGCGGCTGGCCAGCATGGGCACTTCCGGGTACTTGGCGTGCGACCCGCTTGTCCATCCGGGGTAGTGCGACATCAGGAAGATAAACTTGGCCTTGGAGTCCTTCAGCACGCCCTCGAGCCACTTGGTATTGTCGTTGTCCGCCGTCCAGGCCTGCGTGCCGTCGATGCCGATCAGCAGCGTCTGTCCGATCTGCTGGTGCCAGTTCTTGGCCCGCCCGTCGCCGCCGGGGGTGTAGAACAATTCCGGATACGCCGGGCAGTTGTTCTCGTGGTTGCCGATCACCGGGTACGTCGGCACGAACGTCATGAGGTTCTTGGCCGGAGCGAAAAACTCGCGGTCCCAGATCTCATCGCTGCCGCCGCTGGTGACCATGTCGCCGCTGAAGAGCATCAGGTCGGGCTTGGACTTGGCGATCGCACCCGCCACGGCCGCCCAACGCTCCACGTGCGTACGGCAGTCGCCGGTGGCGGCAAAGCGGAAGCTCTGCCCGTCGCTGGCCGGAACGGTCACGGTGAACGGACCAGCCGACGCGGACGCCTTGCCCGACGTCGCCACGGCGGTATACGTGAAGCTCTTGGTCCCGGCCGCCAGCGGAATCTGCAGGCGGTGATAGAACCCGCGCTGGCTCGAGGCGGTCGTCTCCTTGCCCGCGTCGCTCTTGGCCGTCACGGTGACAACGGCCGACAGCGTCGTGCGGCAGATCACCGTGAACGAGTCGGGGCTGATCGCCCCCAGCGCCGGACCGGTGCGGATCGCCATCGCCTCGGGCGCCAGCAGTTCCACGCGCGCTGCGATCTTGGCCGCGTCGGTCTTGGCGTCGCCCGCGGCCGTCACCACGATCACGTTCTCGCCCTTGACGAGGTACTTGGCCGGATCGAGGGGAATGGCCGCGTACGAGATCTTGGCGATGGGCCCCTCGACAAGCTTTCCGTTGATCGTGCAGGTCTTCTGCCCTGCCCCCGGCGCCACCGCCAGGCCGCCCACGGCAGAGAGGTCCGCCACGGTGAACACCGCCTTGGCCGTCACGGTGCCCGCCTCGCCGGCGGCCGTCGTCCAGGCAGCGCCGGTCAGGACGTTCTTGGCATCCCCCGACTGACCCTGCGCGGCGGCAGCCAGCATGACGACAGTGATAACAGAGCAGATAAACCACGACAGGGGCTTGTGCATGATCATGACGGAGTCTTCCTTTCGCGTGCGGGGGAATCTTGTCGCAACCTACGATACCAAAATCGCAGTTCGCGAAAAACCCTATCTGCCGCTTGCGGCGTAGCAGTTGTTCGGTGAGCAGAGAAACTGCCAAGCCGCAAGCGGCAAAGATCGTCACTTCTTGATAATCGTGAACGTGCGTATCTCGAACGGCGCCAGGGGGACGCACACCGTCGGACCGCCCAGGTCGGCCAGGTCGTTCCATTCCATCAGGTCGCACTCGACCAGGCGGGCGCCTGCGTCGGTCAGTTGCACCGTCGCCTCGGTGCGACAGCCGCGAGTTTCCACCAGGCGCAGCACGAGGCAGTCTTCCTTTTCCGCTTTCTTGAGCACGGCCAGACTCACGCCCTTGCCGCCTACGTACGCCGGCGGGCGGATGGCGGCCGCACGCTTGCCCGGCAGCACCAGCGGCGGCTGGTTGAGCGCCGCGGCCTGGTCCATCACGTCCGAGTCGATCAGCGCCCCCTCGTGCGGCAGGAGGCTGTAGGTACACTCGTGGCGGCCCTGGTCGGCGTCGGGGTCGGGGTGCGTGGGGCTGCGCAGCAGGTTGAGGTCCAGCACGTTCTCATGCACCTTGTGGCCGTACTTGCAGTCGTTGAGCAGCGCCACGCCGTACTGGTTGTCGGACAGGTCAACCCAGCGCTGGGCGGCGACCTCGAAGCGGGCCATGTCCCAACTGACATTGCGATGCGTGTTGCGCCGCACATATCCGTACTGGATCTCGAACGCCGCCGACTCGGCCTGGACGTTGACGGCAAAGGCCGTCCGCAGCATGCGGTGACGCTCCTGCCAGTCGACGACCGTGACGAAATCCAGCCGCTTGCTGCCGGCAGCAAGATACACGCTCTGTTCGATGCGCGAGCTGCCCACCGCCAGCACGAGGCGAAGCCCCTGGCGCACGGGCCCTGCCCCCAGCGACTCAAGAGCCACCGCTCGCGCCGTCTCGAGAACCTGCTGCTCGTAGAAGATGTCGATGTCCCAGGCGTCCCAGGCGTTGGGCCGGTCTTCGTACAACGTCAGCACGTTGCCCCGCCCGCCGGCGACCAGAATCTCGCGACGGGCGGCCTTGTCGTACGCGGCCACGACCTGCCCCTCGGCCGACAACTCATAACGCACCAGTTCATTCTCAAGCACCAGCCCCTGCGGGCGGCACGGCGCAGCGTCCCCTTTGGCCTTGGTCAACGTGACGATCCCTTGCGGCGCCAACTCCACCGCCGCGACAACTGTGCCGTCCGATTCCTGCTGCACCGCCGCACTGCGGCCGTCCGCATCGGTCAAACCATCCCACCCGGCCGGCAAGACCACGCTCTGCTTCAGCGGCACGTTAAGCGTGTTGACCAGCGTGATGGCTGATTCATCCTTCTCGAACATCGCAGCCGCCGCGTGCGAGGTGATGGTCTGGCACTGCGCCAGCGCGGCCGCGTGCTCGCCCTCGGTCTGCTCGTACACCTTGTGGATGCTCGAGCCGGGAATGATGTCGTGGAACTGGTTCACCAGCAGCGTCTTCCACAGGCCATCCAGCGCCTCGCGCGGATACGGCGCGGGGTGCCATGGCGGCCGTTTCACAGCCGCCATGTCCCTGACCGCGCACGAGCAGAGATACTCCGCCTCGCGCAGCGCCAGCTCGAGCTTGCGATTGCCGCGCTTGGTGCGGCCTTGCGTGGTCAGCGTGCCGCGGTGCAATTCGAGGTACAGCTCGCCCGACCAGACCGGCAGGGCCGAGCGATGCTTTTCAAGACGATCGAAGAACCCCTGCGCCGTGCCGAACTTCACGCGCGGCGCGCCTTCGAGGTCCGCCTGTCGCCGCCCGCGCTCGAGGTGCTCGGCCTTGGGGCCCCCGCCGCCGTCGCCGAATCCGAACAGCACCATCATCTCATCCAGCACGTCGCGCTCGCGGAAGTTCTTCTCAGCCGCGGCCATGCTCTCGGGGCGCAGCGTCGAGTTGTACGTGTTCTCCGGCGGAAAGTGCGTCAGCAGTTCGCTGCCGTCGATCCCGCGCCAGCGGAACGTCGTGTGCGGGAACTTGTTGAACTGGCTCCAGGACATCTTCTGCGTCAGGAAGTAGTCCACGCCCGCTCGCTTCATGATCTGCGGCATCGACGCCGAATAGCCGAACACGTCGGGGATCCACAGATTCCGCACGTCGATGCCCAGTTCATCGCGGAAGAAGTTCTTGCCATGCAGCACCTGGCGCACCATCGACTCGCCGGAGATGATGTTGCAGTCGGCCTCGACCCACATCGCCCCCTGCGCCTCCCAGCGCCCGGCCGCAACGGCGGCTTTGATCTTCTCGTACAGCGCCGGGTAAGTCTGCTTCATCGTCGCGTACAGGTACGCCTGTGAGGCGCCGAAGACATATTCGCCATACCGCTCGATCAGGTCCAGTTGGCTGGAGAACGTGCGGGCGGCCTTGCGCGTGCTCTCGCGCCGCGGCCACAACCACGCGATGTCGATATGCGCATGCCCGACCGCCACGGCAGTGACCGTCGAGGCGCACGCGGGCTGCTCCAGCAGCGTCCGCAGGTGCTCGCGACAGGCGGCGGCGTTGCCCGCGTCGGCGGCGTACAGGTCCACCGCTTCGCTGAGCCCTCGCAAGATCCGCAGCCGCCGCGTGCTGCCCTCGTCCTGCGCCTGGAGCACGCTCAGCAGCAGGTCCATGTCCAGCCACAACCGCCAGAGCTCCGGCTCGAACACGCACAGCCGCATGCGGTTGACCGCGCCCTGATACGTACCGTGGCGCTTGGGGCTGTCGCGCGGCGGGTCGGCCTGGGTGTGGATCCCGAACAGCGCATTGGCCGCGGCCTCGACCCACAACTCGACCTCGTCACCAGGCGCTGCCCGCACTTGGCGTGCCACGCACCGCTCCGTTGTGCGTGTCCCTGATCGTTCAGGTGCAGCAGGCTCACACAGCACCAGCAGCGTCCGCGCACTGTCATCGCCCAGCGGCGCCAGCACGCTGCCGTTGGTCAGTCCTTGCACCGGCACGCCGTCGGCCGAGAACACCAGCGCCTCGCTGTTGAACTCGATCTGCGCCACCACGCACTTGCCCGCCCAGGAGCCCGGGATCGTGCCTTTGAGATGGAACCACGCGCTCTCCCACGTCTTGCCCCAGTTCTGTCCTTCGCTGATGGGCGCATAGGTCAAAGCCAACCGGTCGGCAAACGCCACCGGCTCAACGCTGTGGGCGAACGTCGCCTCCAGCGGCACGCTGTCGGACAGCATCGCCCCGCCCAGGCGGGCGATGAACTGGCGAATCTTCTGCAGATACAACCCCTGGCGCTGCTGATCGATCATTGCGATGGCTCCTGGATGTCCTGGCTGTCGGTCTTCGGCCGTGATCGCGACTGAGCGACCTGGCGGATCTGTGCGTCGAATTCCGGATGCTTGAGGCACAGGTCGCTGAAGTCTCTCTTTGAGAGCTGATAGACATGACAGTACGTCAAGGCGCGGACGCTGGCGTTGCGATTGGCCTCCTGAACCAGAGCCGATTCGCCAAAGGGCGAACCCGCCCCGAGCACGGCCACGCGATCGGCGCCGACGAGCACTTCGACCTCGCCCTCGTCCATGAAGTACATGCAATCGGAGTGGGCGCCCTGGCGGATGATGTAGTCGCCGGGCAGGAAGATCATGGGCTTGAGCATGCCGACGACTTCGCGGACGAACAACTCGTCGGCGCCGCGGAAGAGGGCGGCCTTGTGCAGGATCTGGCGGTTGATGAACAGGGAGATGTCCTGCTGGAGCGTGTGGGGCAGTTCGGCCAGCGCGTCGGACGATCCGCCGCCGCGCCGCGTCTGCCACAGGTAGGCGTAATAATCCTTCACGCGCTGCCGCAGCGTCGGCGGAATGCGGTGTACCCGCATGTAGTCGTCGACCGCCTCCACCTTCTTGAGGAACTTCGCCTTGGCCACGTCGAGGTTGGCGATCAGGCCCGAAATGCTGCCGATGATGTACCCGTACATGCCCACCCCGAGCACCTGCACGACCATCGTATAGATAATCTGCACGTTGCTGTTGCGATCGGGCACGTAGTCGCCGTAACCGATCGTCGCCACCGTCGTCAGGCACCAATAGAGCGAGCGAATGTACGTGTCGACGGGCCCGCGACCACTCTCGGCCGCACCGATCAGAATCCATCCCAGCGCCATGAAGTGGCATATCAGCGTGAACCAGAAAGCGAAGACCGTCAGTCGCATGATCGCGGGGTTGACGTACAGCGAACCGGAAACACCGCCCAGGGCCCGGCGAACCTTGAGAAGCTTCAGCAGGCGCAGCGCCCCAAGGATGGCCGCCGCCCGCATGCCGCCGGCGACCAGTCCGTCGCCGGCCAGCGCAAGCAGCGGAACCGCCGCAATCACATCCACGGCAAACCAGCCCCGCAGATAGGCCTTCATGTCGGGGACCTTGCCGCCGGCAGCCATCGCCGGGGCGCGGCGCCAGAGAAGATCCCCGACCAGGTCCAGGCAGAACAGGGCGGTGAAAAACCAGTACATCGCACTGGGGGCCCCTGTGCCCAGAACGATCTCGTACGAGAGGCTCAACGAAGACGCCCACACCGCGGCCACGAGGATGAGATTCCACACCGTGCCCAGCGCTATGGGGGAGTTCTTCTCTTGCTGCAGGTCGCTCATGCACGACATTATGCGCGAAAGAACCGTCTTTGCCGATACCCCAGATTTCCTGCGGCGTTATAGATCATGGTCGACGATACTTTACGGCGACGCCACAGAGGACTGACGATGACCAAGACCATACGCATCAATCCCGACGATCGCACGATCTTGACAGGCTATTTCGCCCGCGTCGTCGGGCCGGTCGCCTCGGCCTGGACGAGCCCGGGCTCCCGCGGGTTCTGGCAGGGCTGGACCGGACCCGATCAGGGCTTCGACTGGACGATCAACGTCCCCCGCGCCGGCCGCTACGCCATTGACGTGCTCGCCGAGGGCGGACCGCAGCGCCCGACGGTTGAAGTGACGGCCGCCGGCAAGACGTTCCCCGTGCGCCTCGGGCCGTACTGGGACCGCATCAGCGCCGGCGAGGTCGCCCTGCCCGCCGGGCGCAGCACGATCTCGCTGCGATCGACCGGCGAAACACAGCCGCTGAAGTTCATCTCGCTGGAACTGGTGCGCCCCGGCGTGGCGCGGCGCATCGAGACCGATGCGATGTCGCTGCGGGCCGACACATCCTGGATGGTCGACAAGACGTACGGCCTCATGTTCCACTGGGTCGGCGGCACGTACCCGCGCCGCGGGCCAAGCAAGCCCTATCGCCAGGCCGTCAACGACTTCCCGGTCAAGAAGTTTGCCGACACCGTCGCCTCGATGGGCGCCGGCTGGGTCTACGTCTGCACCACGCATGCGATCTATCACTGGCCCGGGCCTAACTCGGCGATCGACGCGATCCTCCGCGGCCGCACGTGCAAACGCGACCTGATCGGCGAACTCGCCCAGGCCCTGACCGACCGCGGCGTGCGCCTGGGGCTGTACTATCATCCCGGCCACGACGATAAGCCCTGGTGGAACCGCGTGGGGTTCGATACGGCCGGGCGCGAGACGTTCTTCCGCACGTGGAAGAGGGTGATCGAAGACGCCGGGCGGCGGTACGGAGAGCTGCTGGCGGGCTGGTGGTTTGACGACGGGATGCACAGTTACTACCACGCCGCCCCGCCGTGGAAAGACCTGCTGATCGCCGCCCGCGCGGGCAACCCGCAGCGCGTGGTGCTCTGGAACGCGTGGCTGGCGCCGAAGGTGACGTGGTACACCGACACGTCGAGTTGGGAGTCGTGGCTGACCAGCGACTTGATCTCCGGCGGCGGCAATCTGCCCGTCGGCGGCGACGGCCGCTTCATCGCCGGCCCGCAAAAAGGCCTGCAGGCGCACCTGACCACATTGATCCACCAAAGCTGGGGCCATCACAAACCCAACACGCCCATCAGCAAGTGCCAGTACACCACCGAGCAGTTGATCAAGTGGCTCCAAGAAGTCCGCAGCCGCAAGGCCGTCGTCTCGCTCAACCTCGAAATCTACCAGGACGGCAAGCTAGGCCCTGCCGACATCCGCCGCTTCCGCCAGATCCGCGCGGCGCTGGATAAGAGCCACAGAGGAAGCTGAGGGAGCAGAGGCTCGCGATACCGGGAGAAGCTACACACCGTCTCCTCGAATCTCCGCGGTTTCAGGTTTCGTCTGATGGAATGGAGGCGAGCGCGACGATTATTGGCAGCTCGCGATCCTCGTGTTCCACTCTCAGATAGAGGTTTCTTTCTTTCCAAACCGCAATCTTAATTCCGATGGCCCATTCGGGGAAATCGTCTGCACCAACCTCAAATGCTTGCGGTTCTGCCCCGACAGCAGAACTAACCTGGCGACTCAACGATTGGAATGCAGCCTCATATTCCGGGTATATTCGCTCACTCAAGTCGTAGTTCTTTGCATCATAAAAATCATTTGAGACAACAAAGTAGATTTCTTTCTCGTTGCCGGAGGTTATCTCACGGATGCAATCCGGGATACCTCGCGGCTCCACGAATTGACAATGTGGTAGTGCTTTTTCCATTCTCCGCTGCTCTGCTTATCTAAGCCCGCTACAGCTTCACTACCGCCACGCCGAATCTTGGCAGTTCGATGGACTTTTTCGTCATCGCTCCGGTCAGCAGTTCTTTTTTGCCGGCGGGCACGAAGACGATCTTGGACTCTTCGGTGTAGTTCATCAGGAACAGCAGCTTCTTGCCGGCGCCTTCGCGGATGGAGGCTTCCACGCCCGGCGGCGGGGTGACGACCGGGCGGATCTTTGCGTCAGCCAGCAGAGCGGCGATTAACTTCACGTAGAACTCGGGCTCTTTCACCACCGTGCCGCAGTACCAGCCGATGCCCTTGCCGTAAACGTTGCGAGTGACGGCCGCAAACTTCTTCATGTGCCACGGCTCATAGCCCACCAACGTCTCGGCGCCCTTGGCGGTCACCCAGTCGGCGCCTTGCGTGGCAGTGAAGGCCCCGGCCAGGAGGTCGTCCGTGCCGGTCATCGCATACCCTTCGGGAAGCGTGCTTTCGTACTCTTCGATCTCGATGCCCAGCGCGGCGCTGAGCAGGCCCGGCAGCGTGCGCGCGTGGCAGAGGCTCGTCTCGTCCTTGACGCCGGTTCGGATGTCGCAGCAGAACACGCCGCCGGCTTTGACGAACGCGTCGACCTGCTTGGCCGCCGCGTCGGGCATGACGTACCAGTCCGGCGCGAAGACCAGCTTGTAGGGCGTCAGGTCGTCGCCAGGTTGGATGATGTCGGCATTGACGCCGGCCGCAAGCAGCGCGTTGTAGTACCGCTTGACGGCGGCCATGTAGCTGTTGCCGCTGAAACCCGGCTGCATGTCGACGGCCCAGCGGCTGTCGTAGCTGTAGATGAAGGCGACCTTGGGCTTGACGGTCGTGCCGGCCAGGTGCTTCTCGATCTTGCGCAGCTCGCGGGCGATGGCGGCCGTCTCGCGGTATCGCCGCAGCGGCTTGCCGTCATGGCCGAGAATGCCGTGCCAGTACTGCTCGCGCCCGGCTGTGCACGCCCGCCAGCGGAACCAGATGTACCCCTCGCAGCCATGGGCAAACTGCTGGAACGCCCAGGTCTGCATCTCGCCGGGGCGCGGGGCGCGCCCGTACGTGCCCCAGCCGTGCGGGCCGGAACTGGTCTCCATGATCCAGAAGTTCTTCTTCTTGCAGCCGCGCATGAGGTCGGCCGCCAGGGCGGGCCCGTCAGCCATCCCGCCGCCGTAGAACAGCGGATAGCTGTCCCAACTGACGTGGTCGAGGTCTTCGCTGAGCTGGAAGTAGTTCAGCCCGCCGTAGCCGTAGCCCATGAGGTTGTGCGTGATGAAGTGCTTGGGGCAAACCTCGCGCAGGATCTGCACCTGGTCGCGCTGGAAGCGCACGTTCTGCCAGGTGTAGAACCGCTTCCATTCCAGGCCCAGGCTGGGGTTGTGCGACCCGTCGGCGGCGGGCAGCTCGATCTCTTCCCACGTCTTGACGTAGTGGCCCCAGAAGTGCTTGCCCATCGCCTTGTTGAAGGCGTCGATGGTGCCGTAGCGGCTGCGCAGGAAGTCCTGGAAGTCGCGCCGGCACGAATGGCACCAGCAGACCGTGCCGCCGAACTCGTTGTCGGTCTGCCAGCCGATGACGTTGGGGTGTGCGGCGTAATGCTCGGCCATCGCACGCGTGATGCGCTGCGACATCAGGCGGAACGTGCCGCTGGAATAGCACTGGTCCTTGCGGACGCCCCACTCGACGCGGGCCGCCCCGGGCCCGCCCTGGGCCATCACCTCGGGATACTTTTCCTTCATCCACGCCGGCACGATGGCCGTGGGCGTGCAGAGGATCGCCGAGACGCCGTTCTTGCCCAGCACCTCCAGCGACTCGTCGAGCCAGGCGAAGTCGTAGCGCCCTTCCTCGGGCTCCATCATCACCCAGGCGAACTCCGCCAGGCGCGTAACGTTGAAGCCGGCCTTCTTCATCAGGCCCGCATCGATTGGCCAGCGTTTCTTGTCCCAGTGCTCGGGGTAATAGTCGGCGCCGATGTACATGGTCGTCTCCTTAGCAAGGCCAAGAGCATACAAGGGGCATCGCCAATTTCCAATTTCCAATTGCTCATTGCCTCTAACCTCGGCCGCGCCGCATGTGGAGTGCGGCGGCAGCAGCCGCCGCTTTCGATGTTGTTGCGGGCGCGAGCATCCCAGAAACAGCCAAAGCGGCAGCTAAGGCTGCCGCACTCCATAAGGAACGTTCGCGGGCGCGGGGGGTTTCAAAGCCTATGAAAACTGCAATGATATCATTGGCTTTAAATCTTGTATTGGCCGCCGGGGCGGGCGCGGCGGAGATTTGCGTCAGCCCCGCCGGCAACGACGCCAACGCCGGCACGAAGGATAAACCCCTCGCCACGCCGACGGCCGCTCGCGATGCGGTGCGGAAACTCATCGCGGCCGGGCTTAAGGAGAACATCACCGTCCTGATTGCGCCGGGCGTGTACTACCTGCCGCAGGGGCTGGCGCTGGAATCCGCCGACAGCGGCAGCGAGGCCTTCAGCGTCACCTACGCCGGTGCCGACGAAGCCCACGCGCCGGTGCTCCTCGGCGGCGGGCCGGTCACGAACCTCAAACCGTACAAGGACAAGATCTGGATCGGCGACCTGCCGCAAGGCGCGCAGCCGAAAGTCGCCACCGAGAACAACCAGTGGCTCACGCTCGCTCGCGACCCCAACGACGGCTACCACCGCACGCAGGCGGCTTCGGGCGAAAAAGCCTTCATCTACAAGGGTGACCTCTTTGGCGCCATGGCCGGGCAGGATGTTTCCAGCGGCTGGGTGAATGTCTGGCCGGGGCAGGGATGGTTCAATCACGTCTGGCAGATCACCGCGCTGGACCCCAAGACCCGCAGCGTCGGCTTCGTGCGCACCAGCGGCATGGGCGGGCCGGTCGCGGCCAACAACCGCTTCTACCTCATGAACCTGCTGGGCCTGCTCGACAAGAGCGGCGAGTGCGTGATCGACGTCGCCGCGGGCAAGTTCTACGTCTGGCCGGGCCGGGGCGAGGCGGCAGAGAACGCTTACGCCGTCGTCACGGCAGAGAACGTCCTCAGCATACGCGGGCGCGACGATGCGCCCGTGCGCAACGTCCACCTGCGCAACCTGGACCTGAGCGTGGCCGCCGGCGAGGCGGTCTTCATCACCAACGCCCAGGACTGCTCGATCCGCGCCTGCCGCATCGCCAACTGCTGGGGCCAGGGCGTTTCGGTCTGGCAGGCCAATCGCCGCATCACCATCGCCGACAGCGAGATCGCCTTCACCGGCGACCGCGGCGTGCATCTGCGCGGGGCCAATTGGAAAGGGCCGGACATCAGCAGCCATCACGTGGTGGAGAACTGCCACATCCATCACGTCGGTCGCGTGGTGCATACGTCGGCCGGCGTGCAGATCTTCCAGAGCGGGCACAACCGCGTCGTACACAACCACATCCACGACAGCCCGCGCTACGGCGCGAGCATCAAGGGCCTGGCGCTGCGGTCGATGAACGAGAGCGACCAGACCAAGGCCCGGCGGTTTGAATTGCTGCACGCCCGCAACAACGTGCTGGCGTACAACCACATTCACCACGTCTGCCTCGACAGCGAAGACTGCGGCGCGATGGAGAGCTGGGGGCCGGGCAAGGACAACGTCTATGATCACAACCTGATCCACGACGTTGGCACGGGGCACGTGCTGCTGATCTGCGGGATCTATCTCGACGATTCGTCGAACTATTTCACCGTCACCAACAACGTCGTCTACGCCGTCAACGGGTCGGGGCACATTCAGCAGATCTACGCCAAGGGCATCCACAACACGATCGAGAACAATATTTTCGTCGCCGGCCGCACGGGCTCGGCCATCCGCTCCAAGAGTTCGGGCGAGGTCGGCTTCCACACGTACCGCCGCAACATCATCTGGTTCGACCAGCCGGACGGCCCGCTGTTTCAGTTCGACGACTGGGACAAAGACCGCATCACCGAGTGCGATTACAACCTGTACTTCAACATCTCCGGCAAGCTGCGCATCGCGGGGCGGACGTCGTACCGCGGCCCCTTCCCCGGCACGTGGACGCAGGCGTACGACAAGCACAGCGTGGTGGCCGATCCGAAGTTCGTCGACGTGTCAAAGCGGGACTACCGCCTGCAGGACGATTCGCCGGCGCTGAAGCTGGGGATCAAGTCCGTCGACGTGCGCAGCGCCGGATTGACCGACAAGTTTCCCAAGCGATTGGCACGCGAATAGGGTGGCATGGCGACACGCGTTTCTGTTTCACGCGGGTCGCCATGGACGGCTGTGGACGCGCCCCGTGCCTCATGGCGACCCCGGTAAAACTGGTGTCGCCATGCCACCCGCCGCGGGAGTAGTGAAGGGTGCCGTGGCGGGCAGGCCCGAAGGGCCAACAGCCACGATCCCTGATCTTCCGGCCCGTCGTGGCTGTCGGCCTGAAGGCCTCCCGCCACGGCACCCGCTCGTTCTCGTCCTCGTCGTCGTCCTCGTCGTCGGTTTTCTCTTCTCGGACTACCGCTTGGGAATCATTCCTACTGATCCCTGCACGGGGTAAGGACACGTGCAACCGCTGGACGCCTCGGGCATCAGCACCATGCCGCCGGCGGGGATGATGTTGATCCAGCAGCCCGGGCGCGTCGCCGTGGTCAGGTGCTCGCTGGCCGGCGTCGAGAGGTCCGTCATCTGCGGGTACCCGCCGCGATTGAACACCTGCTTGGCCGAAGCGGAAACCGCTCCGCAGCCGCCGCCGTTGCGCCCCCACTGCCAGTTGGGCACGGCCTTGCCCGTCTTGAGCTCGTACTGCACCGCGGGGATGAACAGCCGCTCGCCGACGATGACCGCGCGGTAAGCGTTTTCGCCGTGGCTGCCGTCGGCGGCCTTGGCGCCCGGGCCGGTGTGCTCCATCTTCCACAGCCGATTGCCGCTGGCGGCGTCGAAGGCCTGCAGGTCGTACTTCAGCATCCCGCGCTTGCCGCCGGCGACGGTGCGCGAGTCGGTGGTGACGACCACGCCCCCGGCGACGCTGAGGAACAGCATGTGCTGGGCGGCTTCGAGGTCGGCCTTCTGGCGGTAGACCACCTTGCCGTCGCGCACATCCAGCGCCACCAACACGCCCCCGCCGCTCATCAGCACGGGCAGGGGCACGCGGCCGGCCGCGTCTTCGCGCGACTTGGGATTCGTGCTCTCGATGAAGTACATCCGCCCATCCGCCACGGCGATGGTCGAGTTGACGATCATGCCCTCCTGCGGGCGGTAGGTCCACAGGCGCGTGCCGCTATGGCGATCGACGGCGAAGACGTTCTCGCTGCAGACCATGGGCGAGAGCGGGTTATACGAAAACTGCCAGGTGCTCTGGCCGATCTCGCGCCGATGCGCCCCGGGGCGGCACAGGCTGCCAAAGAGGGCGTCGCCCACGGTGGCCACATAGCCCCACTCGCAGGCCTTGCCGCCGATGTCGGCGTTGACGGTCAACTTTTTCTGGCCCGTCCGCACGTCGTAGGCCTCACACGCCCCGCCGGCGGCGATATAGAGCAGGTCTTCCGCCACGGCCATATTGCCGCAGGCTTTGCTGGTGTCCAGGCGCACGGAATTGGGCAGGGCGTGTTCCCAGAGCATCGCGCCGTTGTACGAGTCGACGCAGGCCAGGTAGTCGTAGCCGCTGACGAACAGCCGTCCGTCGCGATACAGCGGGGCGGCGGCGCGGTTGTGCCGGTCGGCCATCGTCCGCGGACCCGGCAGGCCAAACCACTGGACCGTCATGCCCGCCCCGACCAGCGTCTCGCCGCTGCAGGTGCTGTTGCCCGCGTCGGCGTAGCAGTGCGTCCATTGGCCCGCGCCTTCCAGCGGGCCGCGAATGACGGCTTTGCCCGCCTCGGTCACCGTCACGCCGCCGCAGGGGCGGGTGACGCGCTGCGCCTCGGCCTGGAAAGCCGCCGGCGCGTTGAGCACGAGATTGAAAAGGTAGTCGCTGTAGGGCAGCGCGTCGGCCTTGGCCTCATGCACGCTCACGCGGCCGCTCATGCCGCGGGCGTCCACAACCTTTCTCGCCGCGGCGGCGGCCGGGGCATCGGCGGCGGTCATCACCACCTGCATCTTCGACTGTCGCGCGACTTCGCACGCCAGTTCGGCCGGCCCGCCGATCACCAGCGCGTAGCCTTTGTCGGTCTGGGCCTTGGCCAGGGCGTCCTTGGCGAGGGCGGCGAACTTCTCGTCAGACGCGGCAGCCTTGGGCGCCGCGGCCTGGACTACCGTGCCCGCGCCGCTGCCGGGGGCGAAGCAGTAGATCTTGCCTGCATCGGTGCTGACCAGGAGCTTGCCGCCAGCCACCGCCAGCGACCAGGCTTTGCCCTCGACCTTGAGCGTCCAGATCTTGTTCTTTGCCTTGAAGGCCGCCACCTCGCCGTCGCCGCCGGCGATGCGGATTTCGTCGGTGCCGATGAAGCAGTACGGATATGCCGCCGCACAGGGCTCGTGCTTGAGGATCGAACCGGCCGCCGGCGTGGCGACCGTGTCGACCGCGCCGCCGGCCGTGCGACCCGCCGGGGCGAACACCTGCGTCCCCTGCAGGCGCAGATATCCCTGGGCCGCCACCGCGACGGACTTCGAGGAGAGCTTCTTGCCGCTGGCGATGTCCGCCGTCACCACATAAACGCCGCCGCCCTGGTTGGGAAAGAGCCCCGCGCAGAAATACGCCACGTTGCCGCTGACGAGCACGCTGGTGCGCACCGGCCAGAGACTGATGATGCGCCCGTTGCCGGCGATGCGCCGGTCCTGGTCGGTCGCGCGGAGCTTCCAGATCAGCGTTCCATCGGCGGCCTTGAGTGCGTACGCGCAGCCGTCGTCGCTGGCGAAGAGCACCTTGTCGCCAACGACCGTCGGCGCCAGGCGCACGGGGCCTTCCGTGGCGAACGCCCACAACTCTTTGCCGGTGGCGGCGTCGAGGCAGCGGACGTTGTCGTCGGCCGATGAGCCGAAGAACACGCGCCCGCCGGCGGAGACCACCTGGAACGCGCGGTCGTACGGACAGTCGGGGGCGAGGTTCTTCTTGGAATGAAAGACGTCATCCTTGGCCGGGTCCGGCCAGGCCGGCGCGGGGGGCATCGCGGCGGTGTACACCCACTGCAGGGCAAGGGGCCCGGGAAGCTTGTCGGTCGATTCGCCCGTTCGGGCGGCATCGTGCATGTACGTGGGCCAATCCTCAGCCTGCAGAGGCAGGGCGTTTACAAGCAGAGCGACCAGCACCGCGGGCAAGAACTTCTGAACCATCTCCAGTCCTTTCGAAAAGCCCCCCAGCGATTATACAGGTATTGAACCACAGACGACATGGCAGCGACCGCGGAGGTTTGGGCGCGGACTATCTGCGTTACTGTTCCTGTTCTTTGTTGTTTAATTGTTTTGTCGTTTGTTTCGGATTTGTCTTTTCGTATTTCGAATTTGCTGGAGCAGATATGTCCCCCCTGAATCTCTATGTCTCGCCGACGGGCAGCGACCGCAACTGCGGCAGCGAAGCCGAACCTTTCCGCACGCCCGAGGCCGCCCGCGACGCCCTGCGCAGGAAGAAGAACCGCGCTGGTGCGGTGGTGTATCTGCGCGGGGGCATCTATGAGCTCAACAAAAGCTTCACGCTCGACCGCCGCGACGGCGGCAGCGCCAAATCGCCCATCACGTGGCGGTCGTACCCCGGCGAGCAGGCGCGATTCGTCGGCGGGCGAAAGCTGCCCGGCGACATGTTCAAGCCGGTTACCAGCAAGGCGATTCTCTCGCGCATCATCAGCAAGGCCGCCCGCCGCAAGGTCGTGCAGATCGACCTGCGCAAGTGCGGCATTACGGACTTCGGCGAGTTAGCAGTGCGGGGCTTCGGCGGCGGCTGCAAGGCGGCGCACCTGGAGCTGTTCTTCAACGGCCTGCCCATGCAGCTCGCGCGCTATCCCAACGACGGCTACCTGCGGATCTCCGGCGTCGAGTCCAAAACCACCTTCAAGACCCGAGGCCGCCGCATGGCGCTGTGGTCCAAGGCCGAAGACCTCTGGCTGCACGGCAACTGGGACTACATCTGGGCCGACCTGTACGTGCCGGTGGCTGGCCTCGATGCAAAGAAGCGCACGATCACCGTCGCCCGCGAGCAGGAGATGAAGAAAGGCCGCCCGTTTTACGCCGTCAACCTGCTCGAAGAGATCGACGCCCCCGGCGAGTGGTACCTCGACCGCAAGAGCGGCCTGCTGTACTTCTGGCCGCCTGCTGACCCGCGCAAGGCGGATGTTGTCGTTTCGGTGCTGAAGGAGGAACTGCTGCGCGTCGAGGGCGCGGCGCACCTGCGATTTGAGGACCTGACCTTCGAGGTCGGCCGGGCGAACCTGGTCAGGGTGCAAAAGGGCGACGACGTGGTCTTCACCCGCTGCACGATCAAGAACGCCGGCATCGAGGGCGGGTCGATCCACGGCCGCGGCTGCGGGCTGACCGAGTGCGAAGTCGCCTGGTGCGGTAACGCGGGCATTTCGCTGCACGGCGGCGACCGGCCCAAGCTCATCCGCGGCGACAACTTCGTGACCCACTGCCGCATGCACCACTTCGGGCGCTGGTGCAAGACGTACACGCCTGCCGTGGCGTTCGAGGGCGTCGGGCATACCGTCGCGCACAACGAGTTCAGCGAAGGCCCGCACGCGGCGGTGCTGTTCGGCGGCAACGACCACCGCGTCGAGTACAACCACATTCATCACGTGGGGCAGTACGCCAGCAACGGCGGGGCGATCTACATCGGCCTGGGCTGGGACCAGCGGGGCAACCTGATCCGCTACAACTACCTGCACGACCTGAAGGGGCGCATCCCCGGCGGCGAGTACGGGATCATGGCGATTTATCTCGACGACTGCAACAGCGGCAACACGGTGCATGGCAATATCGTCTCCGACGTGGTGGGCTTCGGCCTGCTGATGGGCGGCGGGCGCGACAACATCATCACCAACAACATCTTCGTCCGCTGCGGCGAGGCGTTCGGCGCCGACAGCCGCGGCCTCGAGCGGATCATCGACGAGACCAACAGCCACTGGAACCTGCTGCGGTGGATGAAGGGCAATGGCATCAATCATAAGACCGAGCCGTGGGCGAGCGCCTACCCCAAGCTGGCGCGAATCCCCGACTCGTGGGAAGAAATCCAGAAAGGCCGCTGGCGCTACCCCGAGGGCTGCGTGTTCTCGCGCAACCTCGGATGGGACAACAAGAAGTTCATCCACACCGAGAACAGCGGCGGCACCGGCACGCTCAAGGCCTTCGCCCAGGTCAAGGACAACATCGAGAACGCGGATCCGTGCTTCGTCGATCAAGCCGGCGGCAACGTCGCCCTGCGCGACGACAGCCCGGCCTGGAAGATCAAAGGCTTCAAGCGCATCCCGGTGGAAAAAATCGGCCCGCAGACTGGAAAAGAGCCGCGCGTGGGGTGAATCAGCGGCCGAGCTCTTGCCGGGCATAGCTCGCGGAGCGGAGAAGGATGCTCGCATACACCTGTATGGCGTCCCCGGAGCGGGCGGAGCGGGATTCGCCCTTGAAATGTTAATTCGCCGGGCCATTATATGGTTCCCCCGGATAATAGCAGCTGCCAAAGGAAAGGTGATCGACGTGGCAATCAGTCAGCAGGACAGACAGCAGATTCGCGAACTCGCGCGGCAGTATAAAGAGGTAGCTTGCCTGGATGTTCACGCCCGCACCATGAAGGACTGGCAGCGGCTCAATGGCCTGCGCCCGGTGCGGCCGATGGTGATGATCGACCAGATCTGCTGGCACGAGATGAACGTCAACGACGAGTTGACCGCGCGGTGCGAAGACCCGTTCTTGCGCGGCCTCGAGTGGGGCATGCGGGCCTCGCTCTACAAGTGGAAGCACTTCCCTGCCGACATGGCGTTCTATCCGTTCCTGCAGATACCCAAGGTCTACTCGATGACCTCCATCGGCGTCGATACGCAGGTCAGCTCCGACGATGCGCTGCATAGCGGCGCGCAGAGCCACTTGTTCCAGGACCAGTTGGCCGACGACGCCGCACTGGCCAAGCTCAAACACGTCACCGTCCGCTTCAACGACCAGGCTACAGCCCAGCGCGAGAACCTGGTCAACGAGCTCGTCGGCGACATCATGCCCGTCAAGATGTCCGGCATGGCGATCTGGGCGGCTGTCTGGGACCGGATCGTCTTCTGGCGCGGCGCCACGCCGGTCCTGTACGACCTGGCGGATCGGCCGGAGTTCCTCCACCGCCTGATGCGGCGGCTGATGGAGATCGAGATGGACACGCTCGATCAACTCGAGCAGCAGAGCCTGCTGGAACCCGAGCCCGGCGTCATCCACTGCGTGGGCGCCTACAGCGACGAACTGCCGGCGGCGGGGTTCGATCCCGCCCACGTGCGGGCCAAGGATTGCTGGGCAGCCGGGGCGGCACAGATCTTTTCGGAAGTGTCGCCGGCGATGCACGATGAGTTCGAGATCGCTTACCTCAAGCCGTACCTGGAGCGGTTCGGGCTGGTCAACTACGGCTGCTGCGAACCGTTGCACCGCAAGATCGACATCATCCGCAAGATCCGCAACGTCCGCATGATCTCGGTCAGCCCGTGGGCGCAGGTCGAGGTCGCCGCCCAGAGCATGGGTCGCGATTTCGTCATGGCCCGCAAGAACAATCCCTCATTCGTGGCCATGGATACCTTCGACGAGCGGCTGGTGGTCGATGAAGTCAAGGAAACGCTGCGCGCGACGACGGCCAGCGGCACGCCGTGTGCCTTCATTCTCAAAGACATCACGACCGTCCGCAACGAGCCCCATCGCCTGACGCGCTGGTATCAGGCCGTCAAGGCCGCCATCGAGAACCACTGAGCGCATAGGCCTCTTCGCCAGGGGATATGCCGGACGAGCGGCAAGGCAGGCAGCGGCCTGGGTTATCCGGGTTAAGTTATCCGGGGCCACCTTACAGGTTCTGTGCTTGTAATAGGCGTGACTGCCGGCTGGGAGGCGGCATAGGCAGAGTAGCGCGAGTTGTCATTCCGTAGACGTTCTTCGGCGACGGGCGCGGCTGGTCGGCGAGGCGGCGGATTGGCCGTGGTCGAGCGCGGCCGTGCATACCGGTCGCGTCGCCGGCGGGCTGGCCGCGGGCGATTGGCTGCGCGAGCTGACGGCCGGGTGGGTCTGCTCGTGGGAGGAGTACCTTCGCGAGGAAAAAGACGACCAGCCGCTTGCCAAGGCGATCCACCGCAGCGAGAATACAGGCAGACCGCTGGGGTCGGTGGGGTTCGTCCAGAAGCTCGAGGCCGCCCTGGGCCGCCCCTTGCTCCCCAACCCCGGCGGCCGGCCGTCAAAGGCCAAGAAGACAAAGAAGACGAAATGAGGATGCGAAAACCTGTATGGTGTCCCGGATAATCCCGCTTCAGATGTGAATTCGCCTCAGGCGTCAAGTAACAGGTGCTGATGGATGAAGGACGACATCCAAAGAAATAGATTACGTAAGCCATTATTGCGGATGGTACTGCTGCTCTCGTGTCTGTTACTCATATGGACAGGCATAAGAGCATACAACTTCTTGCCTGGCCATCGATGCAGGGCGCTAATCGAGAGCCTCCCAAATAGAACGCCTACCGTCTATGATCGTTGTTTGGCAGCGCTGGGGCTTTCCCCGCCCCCATTGGAGAACAGAGACGAGATAGTGGACTCGCTCGTGTCCCTCGGGCACAGAGCTGTTCCCGTGCTCTTAAAGTATGCAAGCGACGATGTTCCACAGATACGATTGGTTGCGATGGAGGCTTTGGTGCGAGGGTACAGAGCGAGACCGGAAGTGCGTGTGTGCCTTCTAGAGAGCCTCAACGACGAGGAGTGTTTTGTCCGACATCATGCTGCAATGGGACTGCTAAAGGATGGACCGGATAGAAGTGCAACAGCAGTCTTAATGAAGGATTTGCGGTCGGGGAATAATATCGAGCGATGGTCTGCAGCAAGTCAGTTGCGGGAGGCCGGCTCAGCGGCCGCAGATTTACTGCCCGATCTTTTGTCGGCAATTGAGGATACAGACGGTTGTGTGCGGGAAATGGTTGTTGGGGCTTTGGGTAGGATCGGCAAATCCAGCCCTGAAGTGAGGCGTGCCCTTGCAATCGCTCTGCGGAATGACGCGTATGTTCCTGTACGGAGTGAAGCCGCAAAGGTTCTGGGGCTCTTGCGAGCCAACGACAGTGAGTCGATTGCTGCACTGCAGAAGGCCAAATCGGATCCCTCGACTTCTGTTCGACTATCTGCAGAAGGATCACTTAAATCGCTTGGCCATTAGTAAGCCTTCGGCCAAGCTTTCGACTAAAGGGGTCAGGAACCTTTTCGTGTTGCAGTGCTTGGCAAGAGGCGGTATGCTGTTGCTATGCCGCGAAGTCTTCGGGTCAATCTGGGCGGGTTCGTCTATCACGTGCTCAACCGCTCCAACGGGCGGCAGAGGCTGTTCCGCTGCGACGAGGACTACCAGTTGTTCCTTGACGTGCTGGCGGCCGCGCATGAGCGCGGGGCGATGCGCACGATCGGCTATTGCGTCATGCCCAATCACTGGCACCTGGTCCTCTGGCCGCGCGACGACGGCGACCTGTCGGCGTTCGTGCGGTGGCTGACGCTGACGCACACGCAGCGTGTCCACGCCCGGCGCGGCACGGCCGGGGCGGGGCACGTCTACCAGGGGCGGTTCAAGAGTTTCCTGATCGAGCAGACGCGTCCGCCGGCGGCCCGGCGGGCGATGGGCGTGCTGGAAGGCGGCGACGCGGTGCTGTCGGTGCTGCGGTACGTCGAGCGCAACGCCGTCAAGGCCGGCTTGGCGACGCGGGCGCAAGCCTGGCCGTGGTGCAGCGCCCACGCGCGGCTGCACAAGACCGAGGCGCCGGTGCCGCTGACACCGCCGCCGGGCGGCCTGCCGCAGGACTGGCTCGACTGGGTCAACCGCCCGCATAGCGACAAGGAACTGGCGGCCTTGCAGCGGTGCATCGAGCGAGGCGTCCCGTTCGGCCGCGAGCCATGGGTCAAGCGGACGGCCGCCGAACTGGGCCTCCAAAGCACCCTCCACCCCCGCGGCCGACCGAAAATAGCAGAAAAAGGTTCCTGACTTTGTTCCCCCCTGGCCCCTTTGTTCCCCCGCGGAGGCGGGCTCGGTGGGGCGCACCCCGGCGTCGCCACGGCTATGCAGATCATCCGCCAGCGCTATGGCGATTCGGAATGGCCCAGCCGCAAGACGATCAGCCGTCAGCCACGATGCGAGACGGTATTGAGCCTTGACTTCTTTCGCCTTCGGGCGAAGGTGCCGGCGAGGGTGGCGACGGTCAGTGCCGTGGCGGCGAGGGTTGTCGGTTCGGGGGCCGTGGCGGTCGGTGCGTCGGTGGTGGCGGTGGCGGTGCCGATGATGGGTCCGGCGGCTGCGGCGCCGGGACCGCCCAGCGAACCGCGGTTCCACAGCGCCATCATCGGGTAGATGCCGCCATTGCCGCCGGGGACCAGGATGTGGTTGTCGATCGAGCCGCTGGCGGCCGGGGCCACGGGATCGCTCTCGGGCCCCGGACCTGGGGCAAAGCCGGTGTTCCACAGGGCAGAGCCTGGGTCTTCCTCGGGGCCTTGAACCTGGAAGTCGCCCCACGTCGGCGGGGCGGCGGTCTCGAAACTGATCATCACCTTCGCCGCCCTGGCGTTGGGGGTGGTCGCCAGTGCGTAGATGTGCTGCGACAGGTGCGGGAGTGAATTGAACCGCGTGACTTCATTGCTTGACGCCATCGGCGAACTGGCGAAGGTGGTAATGTCTTCGCCCTTGAGGGCGGGGGAGGTTTCGAGGATCACGCGGCCGGCCTTGCCGGAGGGCACCGTCAGCACGTACGTGTATCGCCAGTTGCCGCTGCTAAGTTGACTGACCGTCCACTCGATCGACGCGGGCCCGTCGGCCCAGCCGCCCGCGCCCGAGAGACCGCCCGACGCCGCCTCCAGAGCGCCCTTGAACTCCGCCCGCGCCAGGCCCGCCGCGGCCGCCAGGGCGACCATCGCCACAAAGACCGTTCTGAACACGCCGCCCCCCTTGGGCACGACCCCGGCTCAAAATGCATGATCGCCCATGTACTATATTCCCCCAAAGACGTATTGCCAAATCACTGATCGTCATCTTTACGCAATCTTCAGGAATTGCCCGATGGCGAGGGGTAAACCCGAACTGTCTCGTACAGCGTCGTGCCGCGAAGTCTTCGGGTCAATCTGGGCGGGACGTGCTCAACCGTACCAACGGGCGGCAGAGGCTGTCCGCTGGCACGAGGACTACCAGTTGTTCCTCGACGTGCTGGCGGCCGCCACTCTTACGTGTACTCATGTATCCTGCCTCCATTTGTCAATGGTAATAGCTTACCTTCCCAAATAATCGCTGTGAAAAGTACAACAAAGTGCAAGGAATGTGCAAGCGCAGGGTCGGACGCCCCTGCTGCTTCCGCGGGGGCGATTATTGTCCTTCCACGCACTCGAGGCCGCTCAGGATCGGCTTACCGGTTCTTGGTTTGAACTCGACGGTCAGCTTGTCGGACACGCTGACGTTCTTGAGTTCGACGACGAGCGAGCGCTTGGGTCCGCCGGCGGCGGCCGCGACGTCGAGGCCCTGCCGGACGACCTTGCCCTGGACGATGACGTCGAAGACGCGCTGACCGGCAGCGAGGTCGTCCATCTCGGCGAAGACCAGTCGCACCGTGTGCGGCCGCGCGGGCGAACCGTCCGGGCCCATTCTCACCGATAGCGACTCGATACCTTCGGCGACGCTGGAAGCCACCCACCCCAGCGAGCCCGAGACGGTCGAGGGGTCCTGGCGGTGCATGGTGCCATTGAACTCGACGACCGTCGTGGCCTTCCTGCCGGAACCGACCTGTCGCCGCCCGCCGGGCTTGAGGTCCACACCCAGGTCCATCTCGGGGCTGCCGGCGGGAGGATACTCCAGCCAGAGCGTTCCCTCGTGCAGGCGGTCGCCGGGGGCGCCGAGGTTAAGGCCAATACGCTTGAGCACGCCCTCGGTCGGCGGAGGCAGAACGCTGTAGGTCCACATCTGCGCCTCGGGCATATGCACCAGCGCCAGCGAGGCCTGCAGCGGGTACGAGCAACTGCACGTGCGGGTGTAGTCAGGTGCGCTGAGGACGCCGTCGGCGGCAATCAGGTTCGAGGTGCAGCCGCTCTTGAACCCGCCGAAGTTTCCCGTGCCGCCCTGGCCGACCAGGTCGTAATAGCCCGCCGTGCCGCTGCGGAAGAACATCATGTTCTGGCTGGCGATAGCGGTGTTGCAGCCGTAGAAGCGATGCCACGCCCAGGGCACTTCCTGTCCGCTGACGGGGTGGCGCACCGTCGCGGGCTGACCGGTCTTCAACAGGAACGCCACGCCGCCCCCGCCGCCGTTGGTGATGCCGCGGTCGCGCCAGAGCAGGACCGGCCCCTCGATCTTGCGCTCCATGTCCTGCCAGAGCACGCCGCCGTCGGCGCCGCGATAGGCGACGATACCCCGCCCCGCCTCGTCGCCGGCGCGGTCGCGCGACCCGCTGCCGCACTGCAGCAGCACGTCGTGCGCCGAGGAGTATCCCAGCCACGTGCCGAAGATGTCCTTGTCGGCCGACCAGGCTTCCTTGCCGCTGGTGAGGTCCAGCGCCACCAGCCGTCCCGGCGGCGTCGGTTGACCGATGAACGTCAACTGCGCGCGGTTGCCTTCGGAGAGATTGTCCAGCGCGAAGACCTTACCCGCGCCGGTCGTGACGGCGTTGTGGCGGTACGCCACCGCCGCCCCGCGCTGCCAGAGAATCTTGCCGCTGTTGCGATCGAGGGCGACGAGGTTGCGCGAACTGGCGCCGAATCGCGCGTTGAGCTTGACGTCCCCGGCGGCCGCCAGGTTGAACGTGGCGCCCATGGGCTTGGGTTGCGGTTTGCTCTTGGACTTGGGATTGGGCATCTGCACTTGAATGTCCATCGGCTCGGTGGTGGCGACCAGCACGTCGCCGACGATCATCAGCACGCCCCAGTTTGGCGCGGCGCAGCCGGGGCGGGCGGGAGCCTTGAATGTCGCGGCGGTCTTGCCGGTGGCCGCGTCGAGCACAACGATGTCGGGCCCGTTGATCAGGTACAGGCGGTCGGCCGTGACGGCGTAGTTGGAACCGAACTGATTGGCGCCGGGGATATGCCCCTGGTTGTAGCTGTCATCGCGAATGTCGTCTTTGAAACTCTTGTCCCAGTACATCCCGAAGTTGCTGAAGCCTTCGATCTTCCGCTGCCAGAGCACCCGCCCGGTGTACACGTCGCGGGCGGAGATCATGTTGATGCCCTCGATGAACAGCCGCCCGCCGGCGACCTGGGGATTGGGCCCGTGCCCGTGACGGGGCAGCACATCGAGGAAGTTGTCACTGCCGAACCAGAGCAGCCCCAGCGGGGCCGCCACGCGCTGTTCGGCGCCGACGACGGAATTGGAGGCGTCGGCGTACTGGTGCGTCCACTCGCCGGCGCCGGGCAGGGCGCCGCTGCGGCGGATGCGAACGTCAGTCCCGGCAGTGTCCACGCTCGCCCCGTCAAGTTTGCCGCCTCGGGCCCAGGCGGCCAGCGCCTCGCCGCCGGGCAAGACCGCCACGCCGCCATAAGGCCGCAACGGCGCCACCAGGCGCTCAACGCTGCATTTGCCCGCGTCGAAGCCCGCCGCCGCCACGTCCTCGCTGGCGATCAGGCTGGCGAAGTACGGCGAGAGGTCGTAGTCGAAACCGTTGCCGACGATGGCAGCCACGCGCGGGCCATAGAGCCCCGCCTCGCTCATGCGGCGGCGGAAGGCGTCGGCCTTGGCGGCGTCGGGTTCGATCACGACGACGTGCAGCTTCGACTGGCGGACGAGTTCCTCGACCAGCCGTCCGCTGCCGGCGCCCAGCACCAGGGCGTACCCTTCGGTGGCGCTGGCAGCCAATAGCGCCTTGGCGCGGTCGGTCCAGGGGTCGGCCGCCGGCGCCGCAGCGGGCTTGAGCTCGTGCGTGATCGGCGAGCCGCCGCCGGCGCCGTAGCAGTAGATGCCGCCCTCGCGCGTGACGACGAAGAGCTTGCCGTCAGCGGCGATTGCACGGTGGAACTTGCCGCGGAACTGACCGGTGAAATCCTGCCCCACGCGCCCGCCCTGCTCGAGCACCGCCGAGACGATCGTGCCGTCAGGCCCCGGGCCATAGAACTTGTCGCCGGCACGGATGACGATCTCCTTCATCATCGGCGAGAGCTTGCCCAGCCAGATGGGCTTGAACTTGTCGACGGGAACTTTCTTGCCCTTCTTGTCGAAGCCTTCGCCGAAGTAGTGCTCCAGGCCTTTGAACTCGGCGGTAGCGATGTCGAGCATGAAGACCTGGTTGTTCTCACCCAGAAACCCCGGGGCGCCGCCGGTCTTGTTGCCGTCCAGGGTGTAGCGCTGGCCGGCGTTGTAGTACCCGCCCCAGGCAACGTACACGTCCCACCCGCCCAATTGCTTGGTCATCATGTTGTTGGCCAGAAGCTGGCCGGTCTTCTGGTCGAAGATCGCCGGGCGGTTGCGGCTGTTGGGGATGATCAGCCGCCCCTGTGCGGCCGCGAGGTACCCCTGCGGCGCGATGCCCGAAAACGACAGCGCCCCGCCGTGAGGTTGGGCCGACCACTGCTGGCCGTTGCCGCTGTTGGTCCAGACCAGCTTGCCCGTCCGCGCGTCCATGCAGTAGATGAACGTGCCCATGAACGGCCAGAGCCCTGCCGTGAAATACAGCTTGCCCTCGTCGAGCAGGAGTCCGCCGCGTGCGGGCCAGAGGCTGATCAGCCGCCCGTTGCCCAGTCCGCGACGGTCGCCGCCGCCGGCGCGGAACTTCCACAGGAGCTTGCCCGTCGCCGCATCGAGGCAGTACAGGTGCCCGTCATCGCTGAGGCAGAAGATCTTGCCTTCGAAACCCACCGGCGCCAGGCGGATGGGCCCCTCGGCGTAGAAGCGCCATTTTTCGGCCCCGTCGGCGGTGTTGTAGGCCCGCAGGGTGTCGTCGACCATCGAGCCCACGTACAGCATGTCGCCCAGAACGATCGGCTCATACGAAGCGTCAAACTGCAGCTTCCACTGCGTGTCGGGCCAGGCCGGCTGGGGCGCGGGCAGTTGCCGGCTCCAGAGGAGTTTCATGTTTGCCGGCAAAGCGTCTTTGGCGATACCTCGCCTCTGGGCATCGAACTGCCACTGCGGCCAATCGCCCGCCAGAGCGGATGGAGAAAGAATGGCAAGAATCGCCAAAAGGATGATGGCGGAAGGTTGTTTGCCAGCCGAGAAACCTGCCGCCCCTTCGGGGCGGTTGCCAAGGGGGGCGCTGACGCCCCCGGCTAAGTCCTGACCGCCCCTGCGGGGCGAAGAAGTAGCCTGACAGGCTTGTTTCAAATGCATGGCACGAGAATGAAAACTCATTAGGTATCCTTTCAAACAACAGCAGGAACTACTGTCAGCGGGTGCCGTGGCGCGCAGGGCCGGAAGGCCCGGAGAGCCACGATCCCTGAGCGTTGCAGCAAGAGGTCGTGGCTGTCGGGCTATCGCCCTGCCGCCACGGCACCTGCGCAACACTCTGCGCAATTATTACTTTTCGCTTTCGTCGACCAACTCGACGCCGCAGATCAGCGTCTTTCCGGTCCGGGCGGTGAGGCCGACTTTCAGGTCGTCGGCGATCATGACGTTCTTGAACTCTTTGATGACGCTGCGGCGCGGCCCCCCGGCCGCGGCGGCGATATCAAAATTCGCCAGCACCACCTTGCCCTGCAGCGACACGTCGAACACGCGCGCCCCGGCGGCGACGTCGTCGGGCTCGGCGAAGCACAGCCGCACGGTGAACGCCCGCGGCGGGGCGAACTGCCCGCTGCCCTCGCCCCAGTGCGGGCTCTGGCCGACGCGGATGTTCCAGCCGCGGATAACGGTATCGGGCTTGCCCGATCGCGGCTGAAGGAACGGGCGGATGCGAATTTCAGCGGCGCCACTGACGCCCGAGGCGGTGACCCAGTTGAGGTCTCCAGCGACGGTGGTGTTGTGGTTGCGGAAGAGGTCGCCCTGGCCGCTGATGTTGACCGGCACATCGGGCGAAGGCCCGGCGATGCTGGGATGCTCGACCCACAGCGTGCCGCCCTCGGCAGTGCGGTTGCCCGGGGCGCCGAAGTTCACGCCCAGCCGCCGCACCGCGGTCGGGCGGCTAACCTCCGGAAACGCATCGATGCCCCAGTACTCGATCTCGGGCATGTGTACCATCGCCAGCGACGCCTGGTTCTGGTACGAGCACGAACACGTGCGCGTGTAGTCGGGGGCATTGAGCACGCCGTCGGCCACGATCAGGTTCGACGTGCAGCCGCTCTTGAACCCGCCGATACTGGCAGTGCCCTGGCAGAGGTCCAGCGGCACGAATGCCGCCGACGCCGATCGGAAGGTCAGCAAGTGCTCGCTGGCCACGGCAGTGTTGCAGCCCTTGAACCGCACCCACTCATAGGGGATGGTCTGGCCGGTCACCTGGTGGCGGCGCATCGCCGACTGACCGGTCAACAGATTGTACACCTTGGCCGGAGGGGCATACGTGTTGGCCCCGCCGGTCTGGGTGAAGATCATGTCGCGGCGGATCACCGGCGGGCCGGAGTACGGCTCGTTGTGCGTCCAGACCACGTCGCCGGTCTTGCCCTTGTAGGCCGTCATGCCCCTTCCGACTTCGTCGCCGCCGCGGTCGGGCCCTTCGCTGCCGCCCTGGAGCAGGACATCGTGCTCGGCGGAATACCCCAGCCACGTGCCGAAGACGTTCTTGTCCGTCTGCCAGAGCACCTTGCCCGTGCGGGCCTCGAAGGCGTACAGCGTGGGCTTCTGCGCGAACTCCATCCCGCGCCGGGTCAGGAACGACAGCCGCGCGTCGGTCAGCCGGTCGATGGCATAGACGACGCCCCCGCCCGAGACCACCGCGTTGTGGCGGAACCCGTACGCGCCCTGGCGCTGCCAGAGCACCTTGCCGCTGACGCGGTCCATGACCACCAGGCGCTGGCTCGATGGGCCAAAGCGCCGGTTGGCCTCGACGCCGGGAAACTGGGAGTAGGGCTTGGTCCCGATGTACGGCGGGGCCATCAGGTACGGGTCCAGCGAGAAATCGCTGCTGCCGGCGCTGACGTTGTGCCCCTCGACGGCCAGCACGTTGCGCCCCTTGCGCAAGAGGCCCTGGGCGGGCAGGTCGAAAACGTCGTACTTGTTGCGGTCCTTGTCGACGTTGTGCCCCTGGACGCCTTTGACCGACGCGCCGCTGCCGCTGTCGACGCACTGGCGGGCAACCTCCTTGCCGTTGAGATACGCAATGAACCCATCGTCGAAGCGGATCGCCAGCAGCAGGCTGCGGATCTTCGCCGGGTCGTCCACCGTGAACTCGTGACGGGCGTAGAGCGCGGTGTACTTGCCCCGCATGTCCTTCAAGACCGTCGCGTCGTCATCGTCGCCGAAACCGAAGCCCGCCTTGCCGCTCTTCCAGCCGGCGGCCGCATACTCGACGCCCGTCCAGGCCCCGGTTGGGTGCGACCCGCCCAGGTACTGCCACGTCGAGCCGCGCGGGATCAACTGCACCATGTGCTCCGGCGACGGCTGCTCCTCTTCGGGCACGATCAGCGGTTCGGCGGTGGCGATCAGCAGATCGTCATCGGCCAATACCACGCCCCAGTTGGGCGGGGCTTGCCCTTGGGCGGCGGGCAGCTTGAACTCCGCCAGCGTCTTTCCCGTCGCCGCTTCGAGCACGTGGCAGACGGTCTGGTCGAGCAGGTACACGCGGTCGGGCAGGGTGACGTAGTTGGACCCGAAGAGGTTCGCCCCGGGGTAATGCCCCTGGTTGCGCCCCGGCGCCCAGGGGTCGGGATTGTGCGACTCGGTGTAATACATCCCGAACGTGTTGAGCTTGGGAAACTCGCGCCGCCAGATGACGCGACCGGTGTAGACGTCGCGGGCGTGGATGACGCCGATGCCCTGGATCACCAGCCGCCCGCCGGCGATCTGCGGCGTGGGCCCGTGCCCGTGACGCGGCAGCACGTCCATGTTCGAAGGCCCGCCGAACCACAGCAGCCCCAGCGGGGCCTTGGCGACCTTGTCGGTGGACGAGACGCTGTTGCCCGCGTTGGCGTACTGGTGCGTCCAGTCGGCCGCGCCGGGCAGAGCGCCCTGGCGCTGCAGGACCAGAAGCCCCTGGTCGGCTTCGACCTTCACGTGCGACGACTTGAGCCCTTCGAGCTGTGCCTTGAGAGCATCGCCGGCGCCGCCCAGGACCATCGCCCCGCCGTAAGGTCGCAGCATGCTCAGGATCATTTGGGCCTCGAACCCCGCGGCGGCGGGGTCTTCGCTGACGATCAGACTGGCCAGGTACGGCGCCACCTTCATCCCCGGACGCGACGTCATCACGTGTACCCGCTCGCCGTAGACGCCGGCGGCGTCGTAGCGGCGGCGGGCGGCGTCGATCTTGGCCGCGTCGCTCTCAAAGACGATCACGTGCAACTTGCTCTGGGCGATCAACTCGTCTACCAGCCGTCCGCTGCCCAAGCCCAGAGCGATAGCGTAGCCTTCAGCAGCATTGCTTCGCTTGATCGCCGCAGCCGCCAACGTCTTGAAAGCATCCTCTCTTGTTTCGATTCCCGCCGCTTGCGGCTTCGCGGTTGTTCCCGCAACCCCGCCGCTGTTGAAGCAGTAAATCCGCCCTTCGCGCGTGACGACGAAGAGCTTTCCGTCGCCGGCGAGCATCGTCCAGATCTTGCCCTCGACCTTCGCCTGCCAGGCGACGGACTTGGCGGCCGTGTCGACGCAGATCACTGACGACGCGCCATCGGAGCCATAGAGGCACTTGCCGGCGCCGATGTGCAGCTTCTTGATGCCGCCGGAGGGCACTTGCCAGAGGATGTTGGGCGGACCGGGCTTGGACGTCTTGCCGCGGCGGTCGGCGATCGGCGGACCGAACATCTTCAACTCGCGGGCGACGATCTGGTCGCCCTCGAGGCCGATGGCGGCCTCGTCGGTCAACACCGCCGCGGGGCTGTTGGTCTTGGGTTCGCCGTCGGCGACGGCCGCCACCTGGCGCTCGCACCAGAACAGACCGGCGGCCGACATCACGTCGTACCCGCCGGCGTGCGTGACGGCATTGCACCAGAGGAACCGCCCGGTCTTGCGGTCGTAGCCAGCCGGCACCGAGCGCCCGCCGGGCACGAGGAGCGTCTGGCCCGAGAGGGTCATGTAGCCCTGCGGACCCACGCCGGCGAAGGCGGGGCTGGCGTGCGGCTGGAGGATGTACACCGCCCCGCTACCGCTGTTGCACCAGAGCACTTTGCCGGATTCGGCATCGACGGCGTAGATGAACGTGCCCATGAACGGCCAGATGCCGGCGGCGAAGTAGACCACCCCGCCGTCGACCACCGGACCGCCCCGCGCCGGCCAGGCCGAGCAGAGGCGGTCGTTGGCCAGCACGCGGTAGTCCATCGCCGGGCCCTGCACCTTCCACAGCAGCTTTCCCTCGGCCAGGGAGAGACAGTACAGGTTCCCGTCGTCGCTGGAGACGTACAGCTTGTCTTTGGACGCCGCCGGCGCGAACCGCACCGGCGCGTCGGCATAAAACCGCCACTTCATCTGCGCGGTTTGCGCGTCGTAGGCGGTGACGCTGTCGCCGACCATTGACGAAACGATCAGCAACTTGCCAGCCACGATCGGTTCGTACGAGGCGTCGAACTGCTGCTTGTACTGGTTCCACGGCCAGGCCCCCTTGGGGGTTGGCAGTTGCATCGACCAGCCTTGCGACAGAGTCGCTGGCAGCGATTCGCTGGTCCAGGCGCCGTGACCGGCGTTGTATCGCCACATGGGCCAATCGCCCGCGACTGCCGGGGCGGCTGTGACCGCCAGTGCGCCCAGGACCGCCATCAATGCCGAAAGACGTTTCACCGTGATACTCCGTCCTTAGATTTTCGTGGCTCGTTTCAACCTTCAGTTTAACAGTTTTGCCGTCCAATCCGGCCGGGGAAAAACCTTGCGCCGCCCGGATGCGCGGGTGCCGTGGCGCGCAGGGCCGAAGGCCCGACAGCCACGACTGCCCAGGCCCGTCGTGGCTTTGCCGTGGCGGGAGGGCTTCGCGGCATTTATAGGGGCTATATCTCGCGTCGAGGGGTTTCAATTATGGAGGCGGCAAAATCACCGTCGAACCACCGGACCTTCTGCTATGATGGGGTGATAGCTGCCCCGGGAGAAAAGGATAACTATGTCACTCAGGAACAACGGCTTGCATCGGTGGGTATTCTTGACGGCCGTCTTGGGCTGCGTCGGCGCTGCATGGGCGTGCGACACGCCGGTCTTCCGCTATGCGATGGAGAAATGGCGGCCGGACCCGTATCCGGTCGTGATTTTCCACAAGGGCAAACTGACCGACGCACAGCAGAACGCGGTGCTGTTGCTGCAGAAGCAGTCCGAGGACGACAAGACCAACATTACCGTAGACGTGGTGGACCTCGACGGAAAGGTTCCCGAGGCCGCCCAGAAGCTCTACGACGGTCTGGCCGACAAGGCGCTGCCGAGCCTGGTGGTGATCTATGCGCGAAATTCCGGCGGCAAAGGCGTCCTGCACATCGCCCAACTTTCGATGGAGCAGGCCCAGGCGGTCATGGACTCCCCCGCCCGCCGGGAAGTGGCGCGCCGGCTGATGGCGGGCGATTCGGCGGTGTGGGTCGTGCTGGAGAGCACGGAGAAAGACTCCAACAAAGAGGCCGCCAAGGTCGTCGCCGAGCAGGCCGCCGCCCTGCCTGACTCGGTGGAAGTCTCGCAGCCTCTGGAGAACCTCCCTGCCCAGGATCCTGAAGGCGCCCCCGGCGCCAACCAGTTGCCCTGGCCCAACAAGCTCAAGTTCTCGGTGCTGCACGTCTCGCGAAGCGATCCCAAAGAGGCCCTGTTCGTGAAGATGATGCTCGCCGTCGAGCAGGACCTGGCCGAGGGGCAATACGCCTCCGAACCGGTGGCGATTCCCGTCTTCGGACGCGGACGCGGGCTCTACGCCCTGGTCGGCAAGGGAATCACCCCTGACAACATGAAGAAAGCCGCCGAGTTCCTCGCCGGCGCCTGCGCCTGTGAGATCAAAGACCAGAACCCCGGCGTGGACATGCTCATCACCGCCGACTGGGACAGCGCCGTTGGCCAGCCTCGCTTTGTCGAAATCCAACTGCCTGAGCTGATGCCCCTGGTCCCCGGCCAGGTTAACAGTGCCCAGACCCAGCCGGCGACCCCAAGCACCGCCCCGGCGACGCGTGCGGCCATCCCTGCAACCGCCCCGGCGGCCACGACGCAGGCCGGCGCTGCGACCGCGCGTGCCACCGCCCCCGCGGCCCTTGACGTGCCCACGATTGGACCGGCGCCGGAAAAAGAATCGCCGTCCCCTTCCCGCCACAGCGCACGTACCATCTTGTGGAGCGTGCTGGCGGCCTTGGGCGTGCTGGTGGTCGCCGCGGCTGCGATGTCGTTGATCCTGCGATCCCGCGGCGCCAAACACTGACGGATTCTTCGCCGATGAACCTGACTCGACTACTTCTAAGAGAAGTCGCCCATCGGAAGTTCAACTTCACGATCGGGCTGTTGTCTATCACCGTGGCCGTCGGCTGCGGCGTCGCGGCCGTACTGCTGCTGGCCCAGCAAGACCGCCAGAGCGAGCAGATTCTCCACGCGGGGGCGCAGGCCAACGAAAAGGAATGGTCCGATTCGCAGCGCGTGCTGGCGAAGATGGCCGCCGAGAGCGACGAGGCCTGGAAGAAGTACAAGGACGACGTTCGCAAGGAGTCGCTGAACCTCGGGTTCAACCTGCTGATCATCCCGCAGGGGACGGACTATTCCTCGCCGGAGAGCCAGGCTCAGACCCTTCCGGAAACCTACGCCGAAAAACTCGCCGGCAGCAATATGGTCCAGATCAACCACGTCCTGCCGTTCCTGCAGCAGAAATTCTGGTGGCCCGAACGGAAACGCTGGATCACCCTGGTGGGCACCACCGGCGAAGTTTACATCCAGGACCCCAAGCGCCAGAAACCGATGCTGCAGAAAGTCGCCGGCGGGCGGGCGATGCTCGGCTACGCCATCCACCAGAGTCTTGAACTCAAGCCCGGGCAAAGCATCGAGATCGCCGCTCGCAAGTTCGACATCGAGACCTGCATCGGCCGCAAGAACTTCGCCGACGATGAGAAGATTTACGTCCCGCTGCGAACGGCCCAGGAACTGCTGAACAAGCCCGGTCGCATCAGCGGGCTGATGGCCATCGACTGCGACTGCGACGACCAGGGCCTGCTGCTCATTCGCGAGAACGTGGCCAAGCTGCTGCCCGGGACGCGCGTCGTCGAGCAATACACCCAGCACATCGCCCGCGCCACCAACCGCGCCATGGTCGCCCGGAACGCGGTGGCCGCCTTCGAACGCGAGAAGAAGGTCCGCATGGACATGCGCGACCGCGCGGCGGCGGCGCTGGAGAACGAAAAGCAGACCCGGGCCGACCTGCGCGACAAACGCCTGGCCCTGGCGGCGGTGCTGATCCCGCTGGTGGTGGCCGTCTCGGGCGTCTGGATGGGTCTGATGCTCTGGGACAACGTTCGCCGCCGGCGGTCCGAGATCGGCATCCTTGGGGCGCTGGGCGTGGGACGCAGCAGGATCATGGTGCTGTTCCTGGGCAAGGCGCTGCTGATGGGCCTGCTCGGGTCGCTCGTGGGATACGCCGCCGGCCTGGCCGTCGCTGCCGCCAGCGGACCGCTGGCCACCAGCGCCGCGACTCTGGCTGCGATGCTCGGCGCCGCCGTCGGGGCGGCGATGGTGCTGGCCTTGGTGGCCAGTTTCGTGCCCGCCCAACTGGCCGCGGCGACCGATCCGGCGACGGTCATCCAGGAGGAGAGCCTGTAATGCTTGAAGCCACAGGCCTCAAAAAAACCTTCAGCCGCCCCGGCAAGGTGGTCGTCGCCCTCGACGACGTGACGCTCAACGTCTCGGCCGGCGAGTTCGCCGTGGTCCGCGGGCCCAGCGGCAGCGGCAAGACCACGCTGCTGCTGACCCTGGGCGGGCTGCTGGCCCCGGACAGTGGGCGCATCAACATCGCCGGCGGAAACCCCTACGATCTCTCGCCCGAGTCGCGCGCCGCCTTCCGCGCCAAGACCGTCGGGTTCGTCTTCCAGCAGTTCCACCTCGTGCCCTACCTGTCCGTGCGCGACAACGTGCTCTGCCCCGCTTTGGCTGTCCCCGCCGACGGTCTCGACGCCCGGGCCGACGAGCTCATCGCCCGATTCAACCTCGCCCCGCGCCGCACCCACCTGCCCTGTGAGCTCTCCACCGGCGAGAAGCAGCGCGTGGCCCTGGCTCGGGCGCTGCTCAACAGCCCCAAGCTGCTGCTGGCCGACGAGCCCACCGGAAATCTCGACGAAGCCAACGAGCGGGTCGTGCTGGAAACCTTCAAGGCTTTCACTGCCTCCGGCGGGGCCGTTCTCATGGTCACCCACTCGCGCCACTGGGAAACCCACGCCAACCGCGCGCTGTACCTTGAGGCTGGACGATTGGCCTGATAGCGTCGGGAAAAGTCGCGGCGGAGGCACTAAATGAAGAAGTAATTCGTTTTCTGGAATTACTTCTTCATTGGGGGCCGATTACCCTTGCCCAGCGCAATTATTCATCAAAGCCAGACAACGGCTTTGATAAATACTTGGTGCCTCCGCCGCGACTTTTCCCTGTGGCTGAGGCATCGGCGGCCTGATAGATTTTCCCCGTTGACAACGCCGCCCCCGCGGGGCATAATGCTGTGCTTTCCGTGACACAGGAGATTCGTCGTGTACGCGATTATTGAAGATAGCGGGCAACAGTTTAAGGTTTCCGAAGGCGACGTCGTCAACGTGGACGTGCGCGAGTTGGCCGAGGGCGTCGAAGCCGTCCAGTTCGACCGCGTCCTGCTGGTCAGCAAAGACGACCAGGTCCAGGTCGGAACGCCGCTGGTCAAAGGCGCCTCGGTCCAGGCCGAGGTCGTCAACGAACAGGCCAAGGGCCCCAAGGTCTTCGCCTGCTACCTGCGCCGCCGCAAGGCCTCCAAACGCCGCGTCGGTCACCGCCAGAAGTACCTGCAGGTCCGCATCACAAAAATCGTTGCCTAGCTCGAATAGACAAATTCGAAATCCGATCAATAAACAAGCAACAAAAGAAGCCCCGCCACGGCGGGGCTTTTTGTTTCCTCTGCCCCTTGTTTCTTGTTCCTTCGTCTCTTGTCTTCTTGTTCCGAATTTCGCATTTGTTGTTTCGGATTTCTCGTTTCCGGTTTCCGCCCCTCCTCCTGTCTAGAATGCCTATAGATGTTTTGATGACCAAGGGGCAATTATGGATACGTTGCGCGGCACGAACGACAAACCGACCATCGCATTCCTGAGCGACTACATCCCCCGTCAGTGCGGCATCGCGACGTTTACCGCCAACCTTTGCGAAGCCGTCGCCGAGTTGTGCCCGCCCGGATCGGATGTCTTCACCGTCGCCATCAGCGACAAGCCCGAAGGGTATCCCTATCCTCAGCGCGTGCGATTCGAGGTGCGCGAGACCGTGTTGTCCGACTACCGCCTGGCGGCCGAGTATCTTAACATCAACCAGCCCTCGGTCGTCTGCGTGCAGCACGAATACGGTATCTACGGAGGAACGTGCGGCGCGCACGTGCTGGCCACGCTCAAGCGCATCCGCCGGCCGCTGGTGGCCACCCTGCACACCGTTCTCAAGACCCCCACCGACCAGCAGCACCTGGTGCTGCAGGAGTTGTCGCGCTTGTGCGAGCGGCTGGTGGTGATGAGCGACATCGCCCACGAAATTCTGCACGACGTGTACGGGGTTCCCGAGAGCAAGATCGTGACGATCCCTCACGGCATTCCGGACGTGCCGTTCATCGATCCCAACTACTACAAGGACCAGTTCGGCGTCGAGGGGCGCCGCGTGATCCTGACGTTCGGCCTGCTCTCGCCGGGCAAGGGCATCGAGTACGTCATCGACGCCCTGCCCGAGGTCGTGGCCAACCACCCCGACGCGATCTACATCATCCTGGGCGCCACGCACCCGCACGTCAAACGCGAGAGCGGCGAGGAGTATCGCAATGCCCTGGCCCGCCGCGCCCACGAGCTGGGCGTCGACGACAATGTCATGTTCCAGAACCGCTTTGTCGACCTCGAAGAGCTCTGCGAGTTCCTCGGGGTGGCCGACCTGTACGTCACCCCCTATCTCAGCGAGGCCCAGATCACCTCGGGCACGCTGGCGTACGCCCTGGGCGCGGGCAAGGCCACCATCTCAACCCCCTACTGGTACGCCACGGAACTGCTGGCCGATGAACGCGGCAGGCTGGTGCCCTTCCGCGACAGCCACGCCATCGCCGAGCAGATCAACGACCTGCTCGACAACGAGACCGCCCGCCACGCCATCCGCAAACGCGCGTACACCTATTGCCGCAAGATGGTCTGGAAGCGCGTTGCCCAGGACTATCTCGACCTGTTCGCCCAGGCCCAGGAGTCGTGGATCCAGCGCTCGCAGGCGGCGGTGGTGTTCGCCGACCGCGCCGCGGCCGACGGGCAGGTGCGCAGCGACGACCTGCCCGAGCCGGACCTGCGCCACCTCCAGGCAATGACCGACGACACGGGCCTGCTTCAGCACGCCACGTATTCCACCCCCAATCGCACGGAGGGCTACTGCACCGACGACAACGCCCGCGCGCTGATCGTGACGCTGCAGCACTGGAGCCTGTTCCACAACGCCACCATCCTGCCGCTGATGCAGCGGTACCTGGCGTTCCTGACCCACGCCATGAACGAAGAGAGCGGGCGGTTCCGGAACTTCATGACCTACGACCGCCGCTTTACCGAAGAGATCGGCTCCGACGACTCACACGCGCGGGCTCTGTGGGCGCTGGGCGAGGCGGTGGCCCTGGCGCCGCACCAGTCCACCATCGCCCTGGCCACGCGGCTGTTCACGCAGGCGATGCGCCCCATCGAGGACATCCAGTCGCCGCGGGCGTGGGCGTACGCCATCGTGGGAATCCAGGAGTATCTGCGGCGATTCGGCGGCGACAGCGAGGCGCGGCGCATCCGCGCGCACCTGGCCGAACGCCTGACCAACCAGTTCCTGGCCAACATGTCCGACGACTGGCCCTGGTGCGAGGAGATGCTCACCTATTCCAACGCCAAGCTGCCCCACGCGCTGCTGATGGCCGGCAAGTGGATCCCGCGCGGCGACATGATCGACCTGGGCAAGCGGGTCCTGGCCTGGCTGCTGGAGGTGCAGACCAGCCCGCAGGGGTTCCTCTCGCTGGTGGGCACCAGCGGATGGCACCATCGCAACGGTCCGCGGGCGCAGTTCGACCAGCAACCCGTCGAGGCCTGCGCCCTCGTCGATGCCTGCATCGAGGCGTACCATATCACCAGGGACCCGTTCTGGACGGAGCAGGCCCGCAAAGCGTTCAACTGGTTCCTCGGCGACAACGACCTGCGCCGACCCCTGTATGACTTCACCACCGGCGGATGCCGCGACGGGCTGCACCCCGATCGCGTCAATGAAAACCAGGGCGCCGAGAGCACGCTGGCCTGGCTGCTCAGTCTGCTGTCCATGCACGAACTGCAGATGGAACTGACCATCGGACAGCTTCCGCCGGAAAAGAACCTCGAGCGTCCGCTATCGCGCCCGATCAAGCCGACGGCGGCTATCGTCGCGGCGCAACAGAGGTAACATGCCCCAACCGATTGTCATGATCAGCAGTTACCCGCCGAGGCTTTGCGGGATCGGCACCTTTGCCGAGGAAGCCCGGGCGGCCATCCAGAAGCACAACCCCGGGCGCGAGGTGCTGGTCATCAGCCACACCGACGGCGCGGGCGAGGGCGTCATTCCGATCATCGACCTGACGCGCCGCAACTGGTGGAAGAGCGTCGCCGAGCAGGTGCATAAGCTGCGCCCCTACGCCGTGCATGTCGAGCACGAGTACGGCATTTACGAATACCTCGACGAGCGAGGGCATGGCGACGGCAACGAGGGGCTGCTGGACCTGCTCGACGCCATGGCCGACCTGCCCACGGTCATCGAGCCCCACACCGTGCATGGACGCATGACGGAGTTCGAGAGCGACTTCATCTTCAAGATGTGCCATCGCGTCAACGTGGTGCTCTTCAAGTGCCACTACCAGAAATGGCGGCTGGACTGGAACTTCACCGGTCACGGTTGGCCGACGCCGCTGAACATCATGGTCGTGCCGCATGGGGCCATGCCGGGCATGGCCAGCACGCTCGACCAGGTCGTGCAGATGCGCGCCGAGCTGGGGCTGGACAAGGTGGGCCTGGGCCCGCACCTGGTGGGGCTGATCGGGTGGATCCAGTCCAACAAGCGATGGGACATCCTGACCAGCATGTGGGAGGAGATCGCCGAGATCGTCCGCCAGCGAACGGGAGAAGACTGGGACCTGCTGGCCGCCGGAACCATGCGCGACCCGCACCACAAGCTCGACTACGAGCGGTACAAGAACCAGGTGCAACTGCTGGAGAAGAAGGGCCTGGCCCACTACTACGAGTTCGTCCCGCGCGGCGAGGTGTACTACAAGATGATGGCCGTGTGCGATTTCATCGTCCTGCCCAGCACCGACGAGACGCAGTCGGGAACGCTGGCTCGCATTATCTCGCTCAACAAACCGTACATCACCACCGCCCCGATGGAAGGCCTCACCGCCCAGACCCTCGAAAGCGGCGGCGGACTGCTGTTCACCACCAAGGACATGCTCAAGCAGCACGTCATCGAGATGTGCTGCAACGAACAGATGCGCATGCGCCTGGGCACCAAGCTTAAGGAATACCTCGACACAGTTGTCTCGTGGGATGTCGTGGCCGAGCAGTACAACCAGGCGTACCAGCTCGCCCGCGCGTCGCAGAAATCGGGCAAAGGGGTCGTCCTGCCGCTGGAGTTTTGAAACGTACCACAGAGGCTCAGAGGACACAGAGAGAAAAGAAATCGCCTGGTTGCAGAAAAAGCCCCTGGGTTGCAACCCAGGGGCTTTTCATTCTGCGTGTGCGACTTCGGATTACTATTTCAGGATCGCCGCCAAGTCGTTCTGGGCGGTCGTGGTGGGCATGATGTTGAAGTTATCCACCAGGACCTTGAGCACGTTGGGCGTCACGAAGGCCGGCAGCGTTGGTCCAAGCCGGATGTTCTTGATGCCCAGACTCAGCAGGCTCAGCAGGATCACGCAGGCCTTCTGCTCGTACCAGCTCAGCACCAGGCTCAGCGGCAGGTCGTTGACGCCGACGCCGAAGGCCTTGGCCAGCGCCTGGGCGATCACCACCGCCGAGTAGGAGTCGTTGCACTGCCCCACGTCCAGCAGGCGCGGGATTCCACCGATGTCGCCGAAGGGCAGCTTGTTGAAGCGGAACTTGCCGCACGCCAGCGTCAGGATCACGCAATCTTCCGGCACGGCCTGGGCGAACTCGGTGTAGTAGTTGCGGCCGGGTTTAGCGCCGTCGCATCCGCCGACGAGGAAGAAGTGGCGGATCTTGCCGGCCTTGACCGCGTCGATCACCGCCCCGGCTACCGACAGCACCGCGTTACGCGCGAAGCCGACCATGATGGTCTTTTCCGGCTCGTCCGCCGCGAATCCCGGCTGCGCCAGTGCGGCCTGGATCACCGGAGTGAAGTCCTTCGATCCGTCGGCCTTGGCGGCGATGTGCGTCACGCCCGGCCAGGCGACCACGCCGCTGGTGAAGATGCGGGCCTTGTACGTGTCGCGCGGTTTCTGGATGCAGTTGGTGGTCATCAGGATCGAGCCGGGGAAGGCGTCGAACTCTTTGGCCTGATCCTGCCACGCTCCGCCGTAGTTGCCCACCAGGTGCTTGAACTTCTTCAGGGCCGGGTACGCCAGGCACGGCAGCATCTCGCCGTGCGTGTAAACGTTGATGCCCTTGCCCTGCGTCTGGACGAGCAGGTCGTGCAGGTCCTTGAGGTCGTGCCCGCTGACGACGATGCACTTGCCGGCGACCGGCGTGATGCGGACCTTCGTCGGCTCGGGGTGCCCGTAGGCGCCGGTGTTGGCCGCGTCGAGCAGTTCCATCACGCGGATGTTCACCTCGCCGCACTTGAGCGCCTCGGCCGTCAGATCCGCCGCCGACGCCTCGCCCCGCGCCAGCAGCGCCAAGGCGTGGTGGAAGTACGCATAGACGGCAGGGTCTTCCTGGCCGAGAATCTGGGCGTGGTCGGCGTAGGCGGCCATGCCCTTGAGCCCGTACGTCAGCAGTTCCTGCAGGCTGGTGATGTCGTCGCCCTGAGCCTTCCGGCGCCGAAGGATAATCGGCTCGCCGTTTTCAGGCTGCCAGACTTTCATCTCCTGGGGCGTCTGGCCGGCGGCCTTGGCGGCCTTTTCATACATCGCCTTGGCCTTGGCGGTGACGGTCTGCGCCTGCGAGACGAACTCCTGCACGCGCTGCGGGTCGAAGTTCACGTTGGTCAGCGTGGTGAACAGCGCCTGCACCACGAAGACGTCGATCGCGCGGTCCCGCGCACCGAGCTTGGCGGCCCCATCAGCGTACAGGGCGATGCCCTTGGCCGCTTCCATCAGCTCGTCCTGGAGGGCGGCCACCTCGGCGTCTTTGCCGCAAACGCCCAGGCGCGTGCATCCTTTTCCGTTGGCTGCCTGCTCGCACTGGAAACAGAACATCTGTTCAACTGCCGTCATCACTGACTCCTTCGCGTTGGGTTTTCAGGTGGCACAGGCTTTCTAGCCTGTGTATGCACAGCCTGGAAAGGCTGTGCCACCTCAGCTCAAAATATATCTCACCAGCCAGTCCAGCCGCCCGCGTTTGACAAAGTGTATGCCCGAGAATCGCATGACTTCACCAATTTGTTCGCGGTACGGGGCCTGGTAACAATGCACCTTACAAGCTTTGCACTTAGGCTTGGGATCAAACGGGCAGCGGGCCAGACGCTCTCTGGCGTACGCCAGCAAGTCCGAACATTCGCTGCAGAGCCCTTCGCCGGGGCGGTGGTTCTTCCGGCAGTACAGTTCGATGAACCGCCGGACAATCCGTTCCTGCTTTTGATAAGTCGCTTCATTCATGGCCTCAGCTCTTGAGCGTCGCGGTTCCGTCGACGGCGATCTGGACCTCGTGCAGGACGATGTCGCTGCGCCCGGAGGCCTCCAGCGCCTGCTCCACCGCGTGCTGCAGACCGAAGCAGCACGGCACCTCCATGTGGGCCACCGTCACCGAACGGATCGGGTTGTTGGCGAAGATCACCGTCAGCTTCTCGATGTAGGTCTCGACGTCGTCCAGCTTCGGACAGCCGATCGCCACGCTCTTACCCGCCAGCAGCTTGCTGTGGAAGTCGGGCATGGCGAAGGGTACGCAGTCCGCCGCGATCAGCACGTCGGCATCTTGCCAGATCGGTCCCTGCGCAGGCACCAGCGACAACTGCACCGGCCAGTGACCCAACTGCGATTGCACCGCGCCAGCCGCCGCGGCCGTAGCGGCGGGCGGGGCCTTGCGGAGGGTCCGCATGCGCGTCCCCGGGCATCCGCCGCCGTGGAGCGCCTGGGCAAAGCTGCGAGGGGCGTTATGAGCCGCCAGGCGATGCTTGTGCTGAGCGACGGCGTCTTCGTCAAACTGATCCGCCGGCCGCTCCTCGACGGTGATGGCATCCTTGGGGCACTTGCCCAGGCAGTTGCCCAGCCCGTCACAGAGATTGTCAGCCGCCAGCCGCGCCTTGCCGTCAACAATCACGATCGCGCCCTCGGCACAGCTCGGCACGCACAGCCCGCAGCCGTCGCACTTGTCCTCGTCGATCCTGACAATCTTTCGCGTCGTAGCATTCATCATTAATCCTTCCATACCGGCAACGCCCTTTCACTAGCGACATTATCGGGTGGATGCCAAATGAGAACCTTGACGTGAGTCAAGAACGCAAAGATTTCTGAAAAATGTTTTCACGCCGGACATATGGAGTGCGGCAGCCTTAGCTGCCGCTTTGGCAGTTTCTCGCAATTGAACAACTTCAAAAGCGGCAGCTAAGGCT